>JAUYMQ010000067.1 GCA_030698575.1 Deltaproteobacteria bacterium | reverse complement strand
CGACGCGATCATGGCGACGCCGACGCCTCCGAAGACGACGAGAAGAACCGCGAAGACCCATGTCGCTAACGGCGTGTAGCTCTGAGGGAGCACAGCCGGAAAGAGCACGGCGCCGAGAAGGCACAGCACTGCCCTCACGGGATGGGCTCGACCCGCGGCATACGCGGCCGCCCCGAAGAGGAGCAGCATCGGCGCCCCGTGGAGATTGATCTCTAGCAGGTAATACCTGATGGCGGAAAGCGCAATGTAGGGATCCTGGCTGGAGATCGACGTCCCCCATCGGCGGTCCCACACACGGCTCCAGAGTGCAAAGGGCAGGATTGTCACAAGCGCGCTGAGGCCCGCGGCCGCCATCCGAGCCGACACGCCGAGGGGCGGCCGGACGAGCGCCAAATGGATCAATAGCGTGACTCCGAGGAGGCTGAACCAGACGAAGTTCGTGTAGAAAAGGAAGACCGACCAGAGAGCAAGCATCCAGGCGGCGCGAGGCCGGCCGACAAGTCCCCCCTGATAGGCGCGGAGCAGCAGGACCGTGAGGAGGATGCCTTCCGGATAGTAGCGCGCCTGGCGGATGGCGACCAGGAACTGGACCGACAGGCCCGTCAGCAGCGTTGCGGACTCCGCGACGCCGCGCCTCGAAGCGATGGCCCGAAACAGAGGGTACGCGGCCCAGGGAACGAGGGCGCCCGCCAGAGTGTGGAAGAAACGGGCGCCGAACGCCGTTTGACCGAAGATCGCTTCCCCGGCCGCGGAGATGTAGTACTGCAGCCAGCCGTCCCAGATCCAGATCCCTCCCCGGACGCCCCACTCAATCGATTCGGGGACGAACAGGCTGCCCTCCATTCGCGGCAGACCGAATTTCAGAACCTGGAGCCCGATGTTCGCGGTGTAGGACTCATCGGCCCAGAGGCTCGACTGGCCCAGCCGGACAAGAGCGAGCATCAACGTCAGGGCCGAAACCGCGGCTCCCCACCAGCGACGCTCTTGCGGGTTGGGATCGGGAAGCATGGCTGCTCGCGACGCCCGGGCCCCCTACCTGAGCAGGTTCCGCGCGATGACCTTGAGCTCGAGGATGGGCTTCACGCCCTCGAAAATGGGAAGCACCTGCGCGTCGACCACGTACCGGCTGATCGCGTACTCCTCGGCGTAGCCCCACCCGCCGTGCAGCAGCTGCCCTTCCTGGCTCGTCCAGACCGCGGTGTCGCTCGCGAAGAGCTTGGCCTGCGCCGGCTCCAGCGCGGCCTCGCCCCCCTTCTCGTCCATGACCCGCGCCGCGGCATAGGTGATCTGCCGCGCGGCATTCAGGTGCGTGGCCATGCGCCCGAGCTTGTACTGAGTGAGCTGGTAGTCGATCAGCGGCTTCCCGAACTGCGCGCGCGAGGTCACGTAGGCGGCCGTCGTTTGCAGCGCCGCCTGCATGACGCCGCAGGCGCGCCCGCCGGTCTGCAACCGTCCGGCCGCGAAGCCCGCCATCTGAAGGTAAAAGCCCTTCCCCTCGCCCGCCTGCTCGCCCACAAGATTCTCGGCGGGAACGAAGTAACGATCGAGCTGCAGGGTGTAGGAGTGCATGCCGCGGTAGCCGGGCGTGGCGTCTGCCTTGCCCACCATGGATCCGCCGCCAGGCTGCTTCATCTCGAAACTGTGGCCCGTGAAGGGATCCTTCGGAACGATCAGCAGCGAGAGTCCCTTGGCGCCGAGCTTTCGATCAGGATCGGTGCGCACGAGAAGGGCCAGCACGTTGGCGCGCCCGGCGAAGGTGCACCAGGCCTTGGGCCCGGTGATGAACCAGCCGTCGACGCCGTCCTGCGCGCCGCGCTCGGCCGAGCAGGCCACGCCCGCCACGTCGCTTCCGATATTGGGCTCCGTCACCGCGACGGCCACCATCAGCTCGCCGGAGGCGATGGGCGGAAGCCACTTCTTCTTCTGGTCCTCCGTCCCGCCCTGAAGCAGCGCCTTGGCGAGAATTTCGGGCCGCGTGATGAGGCTTCCGGCGCCCGCCAGCGAGGCCGCCGAGAGCTCCTCGGTCGTGATGATCATCGCCTGGTTGCCGAATTCGCTTCCGCCCCAGGCCTCGGGGATCGAAAGGCCGAAGTAGCCCTGCTCGGCCATTTTCGAGATCAACTCGTCGGTGACCAGATCGTCATTGCGATGGAGCTTCTCGGCGCCCGGCGCCACCTCGTTGCGGGCGAAATTTCGCACCGAATCGCGGGTGGCGTTCAGGATGTCGTCGCCCAGCCAGATGTTGTTCTCACCCCCCTGCTCCGCCACCTTCCGGCCGATCTCGCGGAAGCGCGACTCATGCATCGCCGCCCGCACGAGCTTCTGGACGTCCGCCGCGCCGAGCGTCTTGCCGAGCGCGTCCTCGCTGATGCCGTAGTCGTCGAGCGCCGCGCTCGCGCTGGCCAGGCTCTTGGCCGCGATCTCTCCCGCAAAGGCGATCACCATGCTGTCGATGAGGGGATCGGCGCTCGCTTCACCGGCGACCCGCTCGGCGTAGGCGAGGAACTCCTCGACCGCGCGCAGCTCGGTGGCGAGTTGCGCTATGCGTTCGGCGTGCACCTGGTGATCATCGATGCGCTTGCCGCCTTCGGTTTTCTTGGACGCCTCGGCCACCGCGGCGTCGGTGAACGCGCGCAGCGCCGCGGCGATCTGCTTGCCTTGTTCCAGGGTCGGTTCAGTCGACATGGGTTCAGTCCTGGGGAGCGCGCCGGGTCAACCTGGCGCGCCGGCGGTTGGAAGGTCTGGGAGCCGGAAAGGGCCCATCATATAGCCCGAAAGCATACCCCGGTCAACCCGAAAACCCTCATTGTTTCAAGCGGTTGGGGCTCAAAACCGCGGCCGGCCGATCGCGCCCCGCCCCGGTGCTCAATCGCGCCGGCTGCGCAGGCGCGCGTTGTGGATCATCACATACTCGCTGATGTTCTCGAGTGTGAGCAAGCCCACGAGGCGGCCTTTGTCGACGACCGGCAGCGCCGTGGTGCCGGCGCGCTGGAGCCGGGCAAAGCTGTCGTCGAGGGTGTCGCCCGGCGAGAGGGTGCCGACGTCGGCGCGCACGAGCGCTCCCACGGGCGCCCGATCGTTCCCGCGACTCAATCCCGCGAGCAGATCGGCCCGCGTGAGCACCCCCATGACATTCTCGGAGTCGTCGAGCACGGGAAAGTCCTGCTGGCTTCCCTCGAGCAGATACTGCACCGCGAAAGTCAGCGGATCATGGAAGTGCAGGCTGCGAAAATCACGGATCATGGCGTCTCTCACCGGCCCGCCACGGAAGGCCGCGCGCATGGTGACCATCGCGGCTTCCTGTTCCGCGCCGATGTAGACGAACAGCGCGATGAAGATCAGGAACGGGTTGAAGAGCAGCCCCACGAGCCCGAAGAAGAGCGCCATCCCCTGCCCGATGCGCGCGGCCAGTTGCGTCGCCCGGGTGTAGTCCATCCGGTGCGCCATGAGGGCGCGCAGCATGCGCCCGCCGTCCATCGGGAAGGCGGGAAGCATGTTGAACGCGGCCAGGAATACGTTGACAACCATCAGGCGCTCAAAAAGGGATCCTTCCGTCACGCTCAGGGAGCCAATGGGAACAAGCGTCCCAAAAGAGCTGAGGATCACATAGAGCCCCGCCGCGATCGCGAGGTTCACAAGCGGCCCGGCCACCGCGACAAGGAACTCATGCCGCGGATTCTCGGGCATCCTCTCGAGCGCCGCCACGCCGCCGATGGGCAGGAGTGTGATGTCGCGCACCTTGATGCCGTACTGCATGGCGACCAGGCTGTGACCGAGCTCGTGAAGGACGACGCAGGCGAAGAGCGCCAGGATGAAGATCAGGCCGAGAAAGATCCCCTGCCCCCCCTCTCCCGCGTGGACAATCGCCACGAAGAGCAGCAGGAGGAAGAATGTGGCGTGGATCTTGATGGGAATTCCCGCGATCCGCGCGATGGTGAAGGACCACTTCATATCGTCTCGTCAGCGAAAGGGTTCAAGGCGCGCCGACGCCGGCCCCGGTGTATTTCCTGGCCAGCGCCCGGGCCTCCTCGTCCTTTCCCTGCTTCTCGTAAAGGGCCATCAGATTGGTCACGATCATTGTCACGCGGGGATGGCCGGGGCCATGGATCTTTTCAGCGAGCGCGAGCGAGCGCTCGAGTTTCTCTTCGGCGCTGCCATAGTTGCCCAGCTCGTACTCGTTCATCGAGTAGCTGTTGAGCACGACAACCAGATCCAGGTGATCCTTGCCGCGCCCTTTTTCGATGAGCTTCAGCGCCCGTTCATAGAGCTTCGCGGCGCGATCGTACTCGGCTCGCTCGCGGTACAGGTCGGCCAGCGCGGTCAGCGGATCAGCCACATCGGGATGATCCTTCCCCTTCGCCTTCTCCGTGATCGCAACGGCCCGATTGAGGAGCGGCTCGGCCTCCGGGTATCGCGCTTCAGAAAGGTAAAGGGTGCCGAGGTTGGTGAGCGTTGGCGACATCGAAGGGTGATCACCCCCGTAGACGGCCGCAAGAATCTCCAGTACTCGCCGGTAGAGCGCCTCCGCTTCGCGATTCTTGGCCTGATTCTGGCAAGCCACGCCCACATTGTGGATCAGACCGGCGACGTTCGGATGGGTTCCGCCGACCGATCCCTCCATGCGCGTGAGCGCCTGACGGTAGTAGGCCTCCGCTTCGGCGTACTTCCCTTCCGCGGCGAATCGGTCCGCCCGTTGCGTGAGCTCCTCGATCGTCGGCGCGTCGGCCGTCGGGAGCTGCTCCGGGACGGCCTTCGCAACGCGCCACCCTTCCGGCGCGGCCGGCGCGGCCCCCGCCGGCGGCGCGGCAAGAAGAGTGCACATCATTGCGCATAACACTTGGGCGCACAGCACCCGGGCGCATAGCACCCGGGCACACAGCACCTGCCCGCTCAGCCGGCCTCGCACCTTGTGCGCTCCTCTCGTTTGGCGCCCTTCCACCGAGGATACCGGATAATGGGGACGTTCACCATTTTCGGGACCAGCGCCCCGGTCGTGGGGAGACGGTGAAAATGGTGAACGTCCCCAAAAAGCTCCGTCCCCCGCGCAGGCAGGGGACGGATTCGTTCGAAGCACAATGGGGGTCGCCGGGCTCAGGCGTTTCCGCTGGCGTGCTCGGCTTTACGCTTCAGCCCCACGATGGGCACGATGGGGAAGGTGCGCATGAACGCGATGTAGCAGAGCAGGAAGATCGAGAGATAGCCCAGCGTGACCAGCAGCTCGCCGATTCCGAAGGGAAATGCGTCGGGCGTCGGGTTGAGCGAGGGCACGACGAGGTCGAAGCGCTCGATGAAGAAGCCGAAGCTGATCACCACGGCAAAGAGCATGTGCGTCGCCGGCGTCATCTTGGCGAAGCGGGTAATGAGCCCCCAGAACGGAATGAGGAACAGGCAGAGGAACACGGCGATCGAAAGGTTCTGCCAGATAGGGAACTTCCGGACGACGATGAACTGCGTCTCGAGCGGCAGGTTGCCGTACCAGACCACCAGGAATTGCGACCAGAAGAGGTAGGCCCAGAAAACCGAAAAGCCGAACATGAGCTTTCCGAGATCGTGGTACTGCGATTTCGTCACCACGTCGTCGAGGCCGTAGCGCCGGGTCAGGAGCACGGTTGCGATTGCCGTCGCCGCCAAGCCCGAGAGGAAGGCGCCCATGAAGAAGTATGCGCCGAAAAGCGTGCTGAACCAGGTCGGGGCCAGCGACATCACCAGATCAATGGAGAGGATGGTGACGACCACGACGTAGATGAGCACCAGCGAGGGCGCGAGCCGCGAGCGCGTGCGGTGAAGGGCCGTTGCCTCCGCCTCGTCGCCGCGCCATCCCGCCGAGATGCGCTCGGCCATGCTCTTGCGGAAGCCGGTGAGGCGATCCTTGATCTTCCTCAGATCGGGCCGCAGCGAAGTCCGGACAAATGCCCAGGAGGTCACGTAGAGCACCAGCAGCCCGAAGCCGCCCCGGAAGGTCAGGAAGGGCATGTTCAGGTAGCCGCGCTTGGCCTCGACGAGCGGATCGTGCGAGCCGATCCAGGGGAAGATGTAGTCCTTCCCGAAAAGAACGATGATCCAGTAGAAGAGGTAGGAGACCGGGAGGAAAAAGACGAAACCCTCGGCAAAGCGTCGAAGCGGACCGTGCCAGCCGGCCTTGGAGAGAAAGGCCGCCGCAGTGAAGATGATCGCGCCCAGCGAGATGCCGGTGAACACCAGGAAGTTGACGTGGAAGATGATCCAGCCTCGCGACGGATCCTCTCCGGAGATCATCGAGACGAAGGCCGCCGCGCCCGCAAGCGCAAGCAGCGCGAGGATCGCGACGAAGCCCTTGTTGACGGGCTTGTCGATCCGATCGAAAAGATCAAGCCGGATGTTCTGCTCTGACATTGTCTCTCTTCCCTTGGATCGATCCGCCGTGCCCACGGCTGGGTGATTCCATCGCCCCGCGCGCCCGGGGGCCCGCCAGACTCAGGGAGCGGCGGCCTGCGCCGCGGGGACCGGGGGCGGCGCCGCCGGGGTGTCGCGGTTCGGGGCTCTCTGCAGATCTCTCAGGTAATTCACGATGTCCCAGCGCTCATCGATGATCACGCGGTCGCCGTAGGAGGGCATGAGCCCCCGGCCGTTTCGCACCATCGCGAAGAGGTACTGATCGCTGTATCCCTTCGCCTGATCGGTGACCAGGCTCAGCACGATCGGGAACTTCTGCCCCACGAGCCCCTTGCCCAGCCCATCCGCCCCGTGGCAGGGGACACAGAAGGTCGTGAAATTCACCTTGCCACGCTCGATCGAGGCGGGATCCCCCGGCCGCGGATTTCGGATGAACATGTCGGCGTCGAGCAGCGTGACGGGGAAATCTCCGCCGTCGATCGGCACGGTTCCCGCAACCGGCGAGCGCATGGACGGCAGTTTCGGGCCCGGCGCGTCGTAATTGTCGGTATCGTAAGAGAAGCCGTCCCGCGCCTGCTGGT
>JAUYMQ010000065.1 GCA_030698575.1 Deltaproteobacteria bacterium | reverse complement strand
ACGCCGAGCTTCGAGAGCACGCCGCCCACCCGGAACCCCGGTCGGTCGCGCTCGACGAGGAAGAGGGAGAGCCCCTTGAGCCCCTGCCCGGGCGCCGTGGAAGCCACGACCACGACGAAGTCGGCGATGGGTCCGTTCGTGATGAAGAGCTTGGACCCGTTCAGAACGTACTCGTCTCCCTCGGCAACGGCACGCGTGGCGATCGAAGCCGCGTCGGAGCCCGCCCCGGCCTCCGCGAATCCCCACGCGCCTATCTTCTCACCCCGCAGCGCCGGCGGGAGCCATTCTTTCTTCATCTCCTCCGATGCGAAGGCTTCCAGCGCCGCGCATGCCAGCGCCATGTGCACGTAGATTCCCAGGGCGATGCCCCCCGAACCGTAAGCCAGCTCTTCGCAAAGAATGGCGTAGTCCAGGTTGCTTCCGCCCGCGCCGTCGAACTCCTCTGGAAACCGCACGCCGAGATAACCGAGATCTCCCATCCTCTTGAACAGCTCGACGGGAAAACGCTCCTCCGCGTCGCATCGCGCGGCGATCGGCGCGATCTCCTTGGCCACGAACTCCCGCAACGTTCGCTGAAGGGCCCGCTGCTCCTCGTTCAGGTAGAAATCAGGTTCGGCCATGTCATCGTCCCCTGAAGACCGGTGAGCGCTTTTCATCGAAGAAGGCCTTCACCCCCTCACGGTGATCTTCCGTCTGGATGCACTGCACCTGCGCGAAAATCTCGTAGTCGAACTCCTCATCCCGGCCACGGTCGAGGGAGCGCCGGATCGCCCGCTTGGTGAACGCGAGCGCGATCGGCGGGCCGGCGCAAAGACTTTCGGCAAGGTTCCCCACTTCCTCATCGAGGCGATCGGCGGGGACCACGCGGTGCACCAGCCCGAGCGCAAGCGCCTCATCGGCGCGCACGAGCCTTCCGGTCATCATCAACTCCGTCGCCGGACCGAGGCCGATCAGGCGGGGGAGGTAATAGCCCGCCGACATGTCGCAACCCGCCAGCCCGACACGCACGAACGGGGCGCCGAGGCGGATGCCCTCCGCCGCAATGCGGAAATCAGACGCGATCGCAAGGCCGAAGCCGCCGCCCACCGTGTCGCCGTGGAGGCGGGCGATCACGGGAATGTCCAGGTCCGCAATGCGCCGCACCGGATCGAGGTAACGATCCACGATGGGCTCCCACTCTCTCGGCTCGCGCAGGATCATCTCCGCGCGATCCGCGCCGGCGCAGAAGGCCCTGCCCTCGCCCGCAAGCACCAGCACACGGTCGCCCTCCGCCCGCACCGAGTCCAGCGCGTCCACGAGCGCGTCGACGGTCTCCAGGTTGAGCGCGTTCAGATCTTTCGGTCTCGCGAGGGTGATCGTGGCAATTCCTTCTTTTCTCTCCAGTCGAATCGTCATCGTCACTTTCCCCCGACGGGCCGGAAGGCGTAATCCACCTCCAGCTCCGCAACGGTTTTCTCATGACTATCCTGGAGCACGACGAGAACTCTCAGTTCCGAACGTCCGTCACGATCGACCTCCTCGAGAACGCGGGTCGCCTCGGCAGGAGACACGCGCGCCAGCCCCCGCACCAACCCGGCGGCCGGATGCGCGTAGCGGATTCGCGCGCCGCGCGCGAAAGGGAAGGCGTGATCAAGCGTCTGAAGTCCCGCGGCGACTCCGGCGACGGTCTCACCGAAAGCGAAAAGCGCCCCCGCGTGCACGGTCCCCACGAGATTTCGCGTGGCGTCCTGGTCGGGGAGCGTCATGCGAACCTCCCCGTCGCCGGCGGCATCGAGAACGAGACCCAGCTCGCGCGTATAGGGAATGCGATCGAGAACAGCCGCCATCGCCCGGGCGTCCATGCCTACTTCTCCAGACTGAAGGCGCGAATCGCGTTGTCACGGGCGATTTTTCGGTAGACGTCATCTTTCAGACCAAGATCGCGAAGCTCCTTCAATGTTCGGTCGAAGGTCAGCAGCGGGTAATCGGTCGCCCAGAGCACCTTGTCCTGTCCATAGGTGCTCGCGAACTTCACGAACGAGTCCGGCCAGTGCTTCGGTGCGCGTGCGCTGGTCTCGACGTAGACGTTGGGGTGCTTCCAGGCGAGGATCATCATCTCCTCGTGCCACGGCTGGCCGAGGTGGCAGCCGATGATCACGAGCTCGGGGAAGGAGAGCGCGACCTCATCGAGATAGATCGGGCGTCCCGCTTCCGACGGCAGCAGCGGCCCCGTGTGTCCCACCTGGATGGCGACCGGAAGTCCGAGTTCCACGCACTTCGCGTAAACGGGCCAGTACATCTTCTCGTTCGGGGGGGCCCCGACCATTCCATTGCCGTACCCGTAGGGCTCGAGTCTCAGCCCCTTGAGTCCGAGGTCCCTGGCGAGGTGCTCGATCTCGCGCAGCACGTCCATCGGCTTCCCGCGCGGATCGACGGTGCCTACCCCCGTGAACCGGTCGGGATGTTTGGCGACAGTTTCCGCCACCTCCTCGTTCGTGACGATGTGTATATCGCCGTAGCCGAACGCCGAGAGCATCACCCGTTCGACCCCCGCGCTGTCCATCTCCTCGATCATCTGCTCGACAGTCACCCCCCGCTCGAAGATCTCGAGGGTGCCGTAACGCCGGAAGATGCTCCGGAACTCCTCGGGCCAGCGCTCGAAGGTGCCCGGCGGCGTCAACGTGCCCCAGGCATCGATGGCCCTCACGCGTTCAGTCATGGCCTTTCTCCTCGTCCCCCGGGGCAGGGCCCCGGCTTTTCCCGTGGATCCCCACGGGCACATATGAACATATTGACAATTATACGTCAAGTGTCTATTTGTATATTCATGGTGAGAAAAACGGCACAGGTCACCCGGAAAACGACCCGGAAGAAAGCAGCGATGCGGGGCGCGATTCTCGATGCAGCGCACAGGCGTTTTGTTCGCTTCGGCCCCCGCAAGACCACGATGGACGAGGTGGCGCGCGAGGCGAACTGCTCGAGGGCCACCCTCTACACGCACTTCACGAGCAAGGAGGTGCTCTACGCAAGCTTGCTCGAAAGGGGCGCTGAGGAATTCATTAACGAGGCCGAGGAAGTCGCCAGGAGCGACTGGCGCGCCGGCAAGAAGATCAGGCGAATCGTGGAACTCACGCGCGCCATCTATGCGCGTAACCACGTACTCCGGCTGGCGCTCGTACGCGACGACGAAATGACCCTCGAGGCCATCGCTCACGGATTCACGCGCGATCAGGAGCGGCGGATCATCGATATCCTGACGCGTGTTCTCGACGAAGGCATGACAGAGGGGACGATTCGCCGGATCGATTCTGAACGAGTCGCCTACCTCATGTTTCACCTCGGCCGCTTCCTCGTCGAGCGAGAGACATCGGGGGCGCGTGACTATCCCTTCGACGAGATCATCGGCCTCATGGACGAAGTCTTCGCGAGAGGGATCGCGGAACCCCGACAGCAGAGCGGGTGAAGAAAGACCTCGGCCAGACGGAGGCAGCCATGCCCTTTCCTCAATGGACGGATCAGCATCGCGCGTTCCGCGATTCGGTCCGGCGCTTCACGCAAGATGAGATCCGGCCCAATGCCGAGCGATGGCAGATGGAGGGCTATTTCCCCGACGATCTCTTTCGCAAAGCCGGCAAGCTCGGCTTTCTGGGAATCCGCTTCGATCCGGAATGGGGCGGCAGCGGCCTCGATTACTGGTACACGGTGATTCTTGTCGAGGAGCTCGTGAAAGGGCGAGACCTCGGGTGCGTGGTCGGATTGCTCGTGCAGTGCGAGATGGCGACCTCGGTGATCCACGATCACGGGTCGGACGAGCTGCGGCGCGATTGGCTGCTACCGGCGATCAGCGGCGAGAAGATAATCGCCCTGGGCGTGACCGAGCCCGGCGGTGGCTCCGATGTTGCCTCACTCCGGACGACGGCAAAGCTGGACGGAGGCGACTATGTGATCCGGGGAGCCAAGACCTTCATCTCCAATGGCACCCGTGCCGACTTCATCACCCTTGCGGTCCGAACGGGAGGCCCGGGGCCCGACGGCGTGAGTCTCCTCGTCTGCCCGACAGACATGGACGGGTTCTCGGTCAGCAAGCGCCTCAAGAAGATCGATCTGCATTCGAGCGATACGGCCGAGCTCTTCTTCGATGACGTCCGCGTTCCGGAGCGTTTTCTCATCGGCAAGGAGGGCTCAGGTTTTCACTACATCATGGGTTCCTTCCAGGGCGAGCGCCTCGTCCTCGCGACGATGGCCAACGCGCTCTGCCGCGATCTGCTCGATGATACGCTGGCTTATCTCGAAGAGCGCAAGGCGTTCGGAAAAACCATTGCGTCCATGCAGATCTGGCGCCACCGCATGGCTGACCTCATGACCGAACTCGAGGCTTCAGAGCTTCTCGCCTATCGCGCCGCGGATCAGCTCGTATCGGGAGATCCGGAGGCGGAGGTCGGCGTGAGCATGGCGAAGCTCTATGCAGCGGAGCTTGCGCGGCGTTTGATCCTCGACTGCGGGCAGGCGTTCGGCGGATACGGGTTCATGGAGGAGTGCTACGTGGCGCGCTGCACGCGCGGCGTGCAAAACTGGGGCATCGGAGCTGGAACGAGCGAGATCATGCGTGAGATCATCTCGAAGCGTCGCATGGGGAGCCGCCGGCCGTGAAGCGGCGCGCCGTCATCGCCGGCGTCGGACACACCTCCTTCGGGAAGCATCCGGGCCGGAGCGCTTTCGAGCTGGAGGCGGAAGCGGCCGCCCTCGCCGCCCGGGACGCGGGGCTCGACCCCCTGGAGATCGACGGGCTCCTCACCGATCCCGGCTTCGCCCGGGGGCCCATGGAGGGAATCACGCCTCACTTCCTCAGGCTCGGCGGCCTCCTCGGGATCGATCCGCTCTACACGGGGACGGAGATTCTCGGCGGCGCCGGAAGCGCCGCGATTGTCGGCCGCGCCGCGCTGGCCGTCGAAGCCGGTCTCTGCTCGACCTGCCTTTGCGTGTACGGCGACAGCGCGCTCTCGACGCCGGGCGCCTACGCCTACGGACGGGGTGACGACGCGGCCTATGGCTTGTTCGGGGCCGTGGGCCTGCACGCGATGGCCGCGCAGAGGCACATGCATCTGTACGGCACGCGCCCGGAGCACCTCGGAGAGGTCGCCGTCGCGGCGCGGGCATGCGGCGCCCGAACGCCTCACGCACAGAAACGACGGCCGATCAGCCTGCAGGAGTATCTCGAATCCGACCCGGTCGTGGATCCGCTTCGAAAACTGGATTGCTGCCTCGTGTCGGATGGGGCCGCGGCGGTCCTGGTGACCACGGAGGAGCGCGCCGCTGCTCTACGCCGTCCCTTCGCGCGGATTCTCTCCCAGGCCCAGGCGCATCGGCTCCGGACCTTCACCTCCCCTGAGCATTTCGAGACGCTTCCCGCGGCGCGCTGCGGCCCCGAGGCCCTGGCGCGCGCGGGTGTGACCGCGGATGACGTCGACGTCGCGCTGCTCTACGACTGCTTCACGATCGTGGTCCTGCTTCAGCTCGAGGACTACGGGTTCTGCAAGAAGGGGGAGGCCGGGCCTTTTGTCGAAGGAGGACGCATCGCGCCCGGCGGAAAGCTTGCCGTGAATCCAAGCGGCGGCCTCCTGGCCGAGGGGTACGGCGGGGGCATGCTCCACGTGATCGAGGCGGTCCGGCAGCTGCGGGGAGAAGCCGGCGAGCGGCAGGTTCCGGGCGCCGAGATCGCGCTTGTCTCGGGTCACGGCCTCGGCATGAACACGCACGCGACACTCGTGCTCGGGAGGTAAGCGTGGATCCCGACGCAACTACGCCACCGTTACCCGAACCGGACGCCCTGACGCGCCGTTTCTGGGAGGCCTGCCGGCAAGGAAGGCTCGATCTCTGCGCATGTGAATCCTGCGGGCACCTCTTTCTGCCGCCCGGGCCCTGTTGTCCGCGTTGCTGGGCGATGCGCATCACCACCCGGACGGCGTCAGGCGAAGGCGCGGTCCGGACGTTCGCCGTCTACCGCCGGACCTATCACCCAGGGCTTCCCCAGCCGTACGTGGTGGCGGTCATCGAGCTCCGCGAGGGCCCGCGCCTGGTCTCGAACGTGGTCGGCTGCGCGCCCGAACGCGTTCGAATCGACATGCCCGTGCGCGCGCGATTCGAAAACGTGGGCGAATTCACGCTGCCCCGTTTCGAGCCGGCGGGGCCGGAAAAGGAGCCGTCGTGAGCATCCGTTTCGAACGCGATGGATCCGTCGCGATCCTGACCATCGATCGTCCGGAAGTACATAACGCGCTCGACTCTGGGACAAGTGATGAACTCACCCGGGCCTGGAGTGAGTTCAGGGACGACGACCGCCTGCGGGTGGCCGTTCTCACCGGTGCAGGTGAAAAAGCCTTCTGTTCCGGAGCCGATCTTCGCGGGGTAGGAGAGTTCTACAAGAGCATGACTTCGTCCGAGCGGCTGCGGCGCGCTGATAGCGAGCCCGGTCTGGGCGGGATCACGCGCAACCTTCGAATCGACAAACCGATCATCGCGGCAATCAACGGGTACTGCCTCGCCGGTGGCCTCGAGACAGCCCTCGCCTGTGATCTCCGGATCGCCTCCGAGAACGCGACCTTCGGCCTCCCCGAGGTGACGCGCGGGATCATCCCCGGCGCAGGCGGGACGCAAAGGCTTCCTCGCCTCATCGGGCCGGAACGAGCACTCGATCTCATTCTGAGCGGTCGGCGGATTGATGCACGCGAGGCGGAGCGGATCGGGCTGGTCACAAAGGTTGTCCCGCTCGCGCGCCTGCGCGAGGAGGCTTTGTCCATCGCGATCCGAATAGCCGAAAACGCGCCGCTCGCCGTTCGGGCCGCGAAGGCCGCTGTCTGGAGCGGCCTCGACCTTTCGCTCGATGAGGGACTCCGCCTCGAGCAGCGGATCGCCGAGCCGGTTCGGCAGAGCGAGGACGCCCAGGAGGGTCCCCGCGCCTTTCTGGAAAAACGAAAGCCGGAGTTCAAAGGGAGGTGAGCGTGTCCAAGCCAGGTGTTGGGCGCCGCGGGCGCAACGTGGGGCAATACGTCGCATCCGGAGACTGGAGCGACTACTGGTCGACTCGCATCAGCCGCGCCGAGAAGGGACGTATCTGGGTGCGCGGCTACCCGGTAGAGGAGCTTATCGAGCACCTTACGTACACGGAATCCGCGTTTCTGCTCGTCAACGGAGAGTTGCCGGATGAGCGCGAGGCCGCGCTTTTCGATCTCGCGCTACGAAGCGGCATGGATCAGGAATTCGTCAACTCGGCCGCATGCGCGGCCCGCTTCACGGCCTCAGCCTTTCCTGACTCGGTCGTTCCGGGGCTTGCAAGCGGGATGCTGGCCACCGGCTCGGTCACGGGATCGCCGCAGGAGCCGGCTGAAATGCTGATCGAAGCGCTCGGCTGGAAGTGGACCGAGGCCGAGGCCGCACGCAAAGCGGTCGACATCTGGCTCGAGCGCCGCGGAAGCGTCCCCGGGCTGGGGCATCCCATCCACAAGGAAGCAGAGCCGCGGGCCGTGACCCTCCGTCGCCTTGCCCTCGCGCGCGACGGCTGGCGCGCGCATGGACGGATGCTGGACGCCATCGAGGCGGAGATCGCCGCGCGCAAGGACAGGAAGATCCCGATCAACCTGGCCGGCGCAATCGGCGCGCTGCTGGCCGATCTCGGGTTCGATCCGCTCGCCATCGGCGGCCTCGGCGCGCTGACCTACGGCATGTCCCTGCTCGCGCATGTCGTCGAGGAGATCCGAGAGGGGGTGCCTCTCCGGATCATACCGAGACAGCTCGGTGCCCGTTACGCGGGCCCGGACGAGCGTCGCCTGCCGCCCGAATGGAAGAAGGTCCGTCCGTGATCCATCCCTACTCACATTATCCGGCCCGCGCAGCCAAGCGATGGCCCGAGCAGACCGCCATCGTCGACGGCCCCCGCCGAAGCACCTACCGGGAGCTGGACGCCCGCGCAAGCCGGCTGGCGCGAGCGCTCGTGCAGCTCGGGCTGGAACCGGGCGAGCGGGTGGCGGTGGTTCAGCAGAACCGCACCGAGTACGTCGAAACGGCCATAGCGATCGCGAGAGCGGGCGGCGTGCTTGTTCCCATGCTGGGGGCGCTGACGGAGAACGAGCACACCTTCATGGCGCGAGATTCGGGCGCCCGGTTCATCGTGGCGCCGGGTCCCGAAACCGTTCCCCGTGCCGTATCACTGGGAGCGAACGTGGGTGCGACGGTGCTCTCCTTCGGCGAGGCGGACGGCGCGACCGATCTCGTTGCGCTCGCCGGCCGCGTCCCCGGGGAGCAGCCCGAGATCGACCGCGCCCCTTCCGAGCTGGCCCAGATCCTCTACACGTCGGGAACGACCGGACACCCCAAGGGGGTGACGCACAGTTACGCAAGCGTCGCCGCCGCGATGGGCGCCTGGGCGACGACCTTCAACGTCGCGCCCACGGATCGCCTGCTCGGGCACCTGGCTCTCAGCCACTTCGGAGGCCGCGCCATGGACACGAGCTGGGTCGCCGGAGCAGCGCTTGTCATTCTTCCCGGACCTGACCCGAAGGCAATGCTCGGGGCGATCGTGGAACATCGGATCACGATTCTGCTCGTCATCCCAACGCTTCTGCGAATGCTGCTCGATGATCCCGATGCCGCGGGCGCCGATCTCTCGAGCCTGCGCGTGGTGCTGTACGCGGCGGCCCCCGCGGCCCCCTCCCTTGTGCGTCGAGCCCTCGAGCGGCTCGGCTCGGCCCTCTACACCGGGTTCGGCCAGACCGAAGCCTATGGACTCAACACCCTGCTCTCCCCTGCGGAACACGAGGCGGATCTCGAGGAGGGCGGCGCGCGCCTCACCTCCGTGGGCCGCGAGATTCCGGCCTTCGCGCAGGTGCGCATCCAGGACGAGAACGGCGCCGATCTGCCCCCCGGCGAGGTGGGCGAGATCTGCGTTTCGGCGCCCTGGACGACGCCAGGTTTCTGGAACCGGCCGGACCTCGACGCGCGGCGTTTGAGGAATGGCTGGCTCCGCACCGGAGACCTCGGGCGAACCGACGAGAAGGGGTACGTCTACCTGGCCGACCGCACTGAGGACAAGATCATATCGGGCGGATTCAACGTCTATCCCGCCGAGGTGGAGGGGGCGCTTGCCGGGCATCCGGCCGTGGCCGAGTGCGCGGCTTTCGCCGTGCCGGACCCGAAGTGGGGGGAGGCGATTCGCGCCGCCGTGGTTCTCCGTCCGGGCGCCGCCGCGACGCCGGAAGAGCTCATCGCTTTCTCGCGGGAACATCTCGCGCGATTCAAGGTTCCAAAGGTGATCGAGGTCATGCCTGAGCTACCGAAGACCGCGGTTGGAAAGATCCTGCGCCGCGCGCTGCGGGAGCCTTACTGGAAAGGCCTGGACCGGAAGGTCCACGGCGCGGAGTGAGGAGGCGCGATGAAGGCGGTCCGGTTGCATGAGGGAGCGCAGGTAAGAGTCGAAGAGATTCCCGATCCGGTCCCGGGCCGGGGGCAGGTTCGCGTCGCGCTTCGCGCGGCGGGGGTATGCGGAACCGATCTGCACGCCAGCCGTGGATTGCTGCCGATACCCGCCCTTCCCGTGGTCATGGGCCATGAGGGCGCGGGGGTCATCGAAAGCGTCGGAGAAGGCGTCGAGGGCGCTGCGGTCGGAGACCGGGTGCTTCTGCTCCCGAGCGAAACATGCGGCGAGTGCGCTCCCTGCCGGGCCGGCCATCTCGGTCTGTGCCCCAGGGCGGCCATCTTCGGCATGGCGCGCGACGGAACATTCGCCGAGCGCATGGTCGTTCCCGCGGGTTGCGTGCTGAAGATTCCCGACAATGTCCCCTTCGAGCACGGCGCGATCCTGGCCGATGCGGTGGCCACGGCCTATCACGCTGTCGCCACCCGCGGCTGCATCTCGGGCGGGGAGCGGGTCGCCGTGATCGGCTGTGGCGGCGTGGGCTATCACGCAATACTGCTCGCCCGACTCCTCGGGGCCGGGACAATCGTTGCCGTGGATGTGAGCGAAGGGGCGCTTCGGCGGGCGACGGCTGCGGGAGCCGACGCAACGGTCGATGCGCGCAGTGACGACGCGCGCAAGTCAATCCGGAAAGCCGCCGGCGGCGACGGGCCGGACGTCGTTATCGAGTATGTGGGCCGGAAGGATTCCGTGGAACTCGCGCTTGCGGCTGTCGCCCGCAGCGGGCGCGTCGTGGTGGGAGGCGTGGGGACCGAGTCTCCCCGGCTCCCCCCTCTTCTCTCCTTCGTCGGGCGCGAGATCGCCCTCCTCGGTTCGATGGGTTACACGCGCGCGGAACTCGACCGCGTCGTCGCGCTGGCGTCGTCCGGTGAGCTGGACCTCTCGCACTCGATCACCGCCCGGTATCCCCTCGAGCGCGCGGCGGAGGCGCTGGATGATCTCGCGGCCCGGCGCGGCGATCCCGTGCGGCTCGCGCTGCTTCCGGACGCATCATGAGCGGGACATCCAGGCCGTGCTCAGCGGTGACCCCCTGATACCCGGCCGAGCTAGAAGCGAGATGGGCTCCGGCCTTGGCCTCGTTCTGTCTGGCGGCTTCCTCCGGAACGCCTTCCAGGTGGGCGTCATCGAGGAACTGGGGGCGCGCGGGTTCCGCTTCGACGTCGTGGTCGGCGTCTCATCGGGCGCATGGAATGCTGCGTGCGTGGCAACTGACCAGGTAAACGAGATGCGCTCATTCTGGATGCGAGTCGCTGAGGCACGAAAGCTGCGGCTGGCGAATCTGTGGCGCTACGGAACGCCCTCGAACTTTCAGGAGATTGTGACTCGTGTCCCGGCCCGCTCGCTCAGGTTCGACCGCCTTGAGGCGAGCCCTGTACGACTTCTCATTGGAGCCACGAGGGTGCGCCACCGCCGTCTTCACCTGTTCGAACACTGGAGGAGCCGGCGCGAGTTTCTCGCCACCCTCATGGCATCGAACTACGTGCCTGGGCTTTACGGGCGGCCGGTACGCATTGATGGACGCTACTACGCCGACGGCGGTTTCGCCGACAACGTGCCATACGAGGCTGCTTTCGAGGCCGGGTGCAGGCACGCTGTGGTGGTCCTGACCGACCCCCGGGGACGTTTCCGCAAGCGCCTGTGCGACCGAACAGTTCATCGCATCCCGCCAGCGTTCCGAGACCGGATCACACTTGTTCATCCGGGAGTGCCGCTCCCGGTAGGGCGGCTGCGGGCGACAGCCGAAGGCATGCGCGCATGTTTCGAGATCGGGCGCAAGGCCGTGGGAGAGGCATTTGCACGCTGAAGGAGGCAAGGCCGGCAATAGCTCAGGAGGAGGAGCATTCCATGACGCACGATGAGCGCATCGTCCGCGAGTTCATCCAGGTCTGGTCACGGCTCGAGCCGGCCGAGCTGGCAAGCTACTTCACCGAGGACGGGTGCCTCCGGCGCCCACAGGTCAGCGCCAATCCGTTAGGCAACACAGGAGGCTATGATGCCAACGGTTTCCATCGAAACTGCCACGCTTCTGGTAAGAATCGCGTTTCTTCTGGGTGCCGTCGTGGACGGCATCGCCATCATCCCGATGCTATCCCGTCGAGTTGGTGTCGCACTATTCGGTGGCGACTTATCCCGCAACAGCTCTGAGTATCGTTACGCTTGGAGTATTGCTGCATCGCTAATGGCTGGCTGGACGTTGCTCCTCCTCTGGGGGGCCGCGAGTCCGATCGAAAGGCGAGATATCCTCTTACTAACCGTCTTTCCGGTCGTAACAGGCATCGTCTTCGCTACGGCAATTGCCGCCCGCCGTCGTATCGTTCTTCTTTCTCGCGTGATTCCGCTTTGGATACATCTTGGTGTCGGGAGCCTTTTCTACATCATGGTTTATGTACTCTCGATTCCCTTCGCACCCTGAGTGCGCGCTTCTGTAACGTATCACAGCATGCCGATTCAGCCGGTTACGGGCCGTGAGAACATCAAGAGCATGATATGCAACTTCACCGCCTCCTGGACCGAAACAACGTGGGATCTTATTAACCTCGTAGCCGCCGGCGACCTGGTCGTCGCCGAACGCCTTGACCGCACGAAGGCGGGCGGGAAGTCGATCGATCTTCCCTGCGTCGGCGTATTCGAACTCGAGAACGGGAAGATCAGGGTGTGGCGGGACTACTTCGACATGGGAACGTACACAGGCCAGCTTGCGTGATGACGCGTCGTATCGGGTCTTCACACAGGTTTTCCCGGTTTTTCATCCGGGCTGTCGATAACCGAGGTGGAAGTACCCCTGCGCCGGCGTTCGCCATCACGCAGGAGAGTCGGAGCAGGTTCGGGGCGCTGGGCGCCTTTCTTTTGCGCTCGAATTGACCGATTGGTCAGCCTCGGAGTATACGTTCAACACCCATCAACCAGTGGAGTCACGTCATGCTCGAACCCGTCCTCCATCCGCTCCCCTCTCGCATCATCAATGGCATCGGCGCCGGTTTGCGCGCCGGGGGATTGCATCCTCTCTCCTTCGCCCCCGGGAAATTCAAGAAAAGAGCCACGCGCATGATCGGGCTGCGCGATTTCGGCGAGGCGGACTTCGAGGAGGGTCTCTCGGTTCTCTGCGAGTCCGTCGAAAGGGACGCGGGGCTTCTGCTCACCGGCCGGCTGGCTTACCGTGACTTGATCACGAACTCCCTGGTCACCCGCCTTCTCAGAATCGAGGCGCGCCAACGCAGGCCGGCGGTTTTCAAGCTGCCGCTCGTGCCTCCCCTCATCGTGCTGGGGCTGCCACGATCGGGCACGACGCTCCTGCACCGGTTGCTCTCGCTGTCCGAAGATGCGCGATCTCCTGCCCTGTGGGAAATGCAGCAGCCCATTCCCCCGCCCGGCGCCGACGAGCGCCGTGAGATGTCGCTCCGTGAAGTGAAGCGATTCAAGAAGGTCGCGCCAGACATTGATGCGAAACACCATGTGGATGTGGACGAGCCGGAAGAGGAGATCTTTCTTTTCGACAGCAGCTTCTGGAGCTTCAGCTTCTGGGTCATGGCGCCGGTTTACGGATATCTCGATTGGTACCTGAGGCGGGACCCCCTTCCGGGCTACCGCGTGTACCGGGAACACCTGCAGCTGCTCCAGGAAACAAGTCCCGGGAAGCGGCTCACGCTCAAGGCGCCCGCCCACACGGGCCACATCGAGGCACTGATCGAGACCGTGCCCGAGGCGATGATCGTCCAGACGCACCGCGATCCCGTCAAGATCACCAGCAGCATCAACAGCCTCATGTACACGCTGCAAAGTTACTTGACCGAATCACTTGACGTGAAGCGCGCGGCCGCCGCGAATACCGGTATGTTCGTGCAATTCGTCGAGAGGAACATGGCCTCCCGGCGAACAATTCCCGAGGGCCGGATCCTGGACATCCGTTATCGCGATCTGACCGCGGACCCGGTGGGGACCGTGAAGCGGATTTACGATCACTTCGGCCTGAAATTTGATGAAAGCTTCGAATCGCGCATGAGGAAGTGGATGGCGGAGCGCCCGCAGCACAAGTTCGGCAAGCACGAGTATGCGGCCGAGGATTTCGGAATGACCGACGCCCAGATCTCCGAGCAATTCAAGGATTACGTTGAACGGTTCCTCTAGGCTTACCCCTTTCGGAGGGGTGTCGATACGGTCCGCCCCCGGTGAGCCAGCGTCCCGCCCGCTCAGATACTCGCCACCCAGGCGCCGATGTAGAAGGTCGCCATGGCCGCAACTCCACCGATCAGCATGGCCTCGAGGCCGCTCCGCCACCATTTGAGGCCCGTCACCACGGTCTTGCTCGCGCCCACGAAGAAGAGCGCGCCGATGGTCAGCGCGATGCTCCAGAGGAAGGAGAGGTGGACGTCGTCGGAGAAAACGAAGGGGAGCACGGGCATGAGCGAGGCCACCACATACGCGCCGCCCGTTGCGAACGCCGACTTCGAAGGCGAGAGCGTCTCTTCCTCGACCAGGTTCAGCTCCTCCTGCATCATGATCTTCACCCACCGCTTCTCGTCGGCGCAGATGTGATCGACGATCGAATCAAGAATGGGCGGCTCGAAGCCCTTATCCTTGTAGATATCGTAAATCTCCCGGCGCTCGCGCTCGGGAAACTGCCTCACCTCGTATTCCTCGCGCAGCCTTTCGCCCCGGATGTACTCGATGGCGCTCTTCACCGAGAGATAAG
>JAUYMQ010000054.1 GCA_030698575.1 Deltaproteobacteria bacterium | reverse complement strand
AGGGCTCGTCGACGGCCCCGCCCGCGCTCATATCGGGCACGGCGCAGATTGGTCCGATGAGCCGGGCGATGAAATCGACCGAGATCGACGCCTTCGAATCGAAATTCGGCTACAAGCCCACGCAGATCAGCGTGGCACTCGACGGCCTGGCGGTCTACGTGAACAAGGACAATCCCCTCGAGAGCGTCACCCTCCCGCAGCTTGACGCCGTCTTCTCGAAGACCCGGCTCGGCGGGGCCCCGAAGGACATCGCGACCTGGGGCAATCTCGGCCTCACCGGCCCGTGGGCCACGCGGCCGCTCAGTATCTACGGAAGAAACTCGGCGTCCGGCACGTACGGCTATTTCAAGGAACATGCGCTCTTTGGCGGCGACTACAAGGACACTGTGAAGGAGCAGCCGGGTTCCGCCTCGGTTGTCCAGGGCGTGACCGAGGACGTGAACGGCATCGGTTACAGCGGGATCGGCTACCGGACCTCCGGCGTAAAGGCGCTCAAGGTTTCCAAGGAGGCAGGCGGAACCGCCTACGGGGTCTCCTACGAGGAAGTCATCTCCGGCGAATACCCTCTGGCCCGCTTCCTCTATCTGTATGTCAACAGGACCCCCAACAAGCCGCTGGATCCGCTGGTGGGCGCGTTCATCAAGTACGTGCTCAGCCGGGACGGCCAGCAGGTCGTCGTCAAGGACGGCTATCTCCCGCTACCCGAGCGTCTCGTTGCGCAGGAGCTTGCCAAGCTGCAGTAGCAGCCCGGCGGGGGGCGGCGGGAACGGGGCCTGACGAGGATCCGATGAGCGTCGTTCCGGAGGATGCTTCGCCCTCGCGCCTTGTCGACGCTCGCCGCTGGTCGCTGAACGGCGCGACCGCGCGCCGGCTCCGGGCCGATCGAATCGCCCGCTGGACGGTTTCGGCCGGCGGGCTGCTCATCATCGCCAGCATTCTCGGCATCCTGGTCTTCATCCTGATGGAGGTATGGCCGCTGCTATCGGGGGCGACGGTTCGCGTGGCGCGGATCGTTTCGCTCCCATCCGCGTCGCTGCTAACCCTCCTGGCGGACGAGCACCGCACCTTCGTGGCCGGCCTGGACACCGCGGGGTCCCTCACCGTCCTGCGGGTGGAGGACGGCGAGATCGTCCTCCGGCAGCCCCTCATACCGCCAGCTGATCCAGCAGCCCGATCGGAGCATCCCTCCGCCGGTTCTGCGGAAGCGGGCGCTACACCTCTCACCTTGCTCGACCTCTCTTCCCAGCCCACGCGCGGGATCGTCTCGGCGTCGACTTCCGACGGCCGGGTTGCCATCGGCCGCGTCCGCTGGCCCGTTACGTTCGACGCGCAGGATCGGGTGACTACCCCGGGCATCGACCCGCCGGTCGTGGTGCCCCTCGACCCCTCCGGCGGCCCGGTCGCGGTGCATGCCGTCCATCTCGGGGAGGAAGGAGCGACGGTCGCTGGCCAGCTCGAGAGCGGCGCGCTGGCCGTCCTGCGCCGCAGTTCGCGGGAGAACCTGCTCACGGGCGAGATCACCGAAAGTATCGTGAGGGGTGAAATTCCGCTGGCCTTCCGCCTGAGCTGCCTCACCATGGCGCCCGACGGCCGGCGGCTGTACGGCGGCACGGCGGACGGCAGGCTGTTCGCCTGGCCTCTCTCGGGGGCCACCCTCGGGCCGCCGGAGGAAGCGAGAACCGCGGGAGGCGGTATCACCGCGCTGGCGCTCCTCATCGGTGGACAGGCGCTGGTGGTCGGTGAGGCCGACGGCGCGCTGAGCGTCTGGTTCCGCGTTCCGCGGGAGGACGGGAGCTACGCCCTCCAGCGCATACGCGATTTTCCCCCGCACGCGGCCGCGATTCGCTGGATCTCCTCCTCGCAGCGCGACAAGGGTTTCCTCGCGATGGATGCGAGGGGCGGGATGGGTCTTTACTATTCGACTTCGGGGCGGACGCTCTGGACGGGTGAAGCGCCCGTGCGCGCTCCCGGGGCACTCGCGTTCTCGCCGAAGGCCGACGCAGCCTTTGTCACGGGGGAGGGCGGCCTGGCCGAGCTGTCGATCCGCAATCCCCACCCCCAGGTCTCGCTTCGCGCGTTGTTCGGCCGCGTCTGGTACGAGGGCTACGGCAGCCCGGAGTTCGTCTGGCAGTCGTCGAGCGCCTCGGATGCCTTCGAACCCAAGCTGAGCCTCACACCGCTGCTGGTGGGCACCCTCAAGGGCACGCTCTACTCCCTGATTCTCGCCATTCCCCTGGCGGTGTTCGGGGCGATGTACGCGTCGCAGTTCATGCACCCGGCGCTGAAGAACTACGTGAAGCCCACGATCGAGATCATGGCGGCGCTGCCCAGCGTCGTGCTGGGCTTTCTCGCGGGGCTCTGGCTGGCGCCGCGCCTCGAGCAGGTGCTCCCGTCACTGCTCCTCATGCTCCTCATCCTGCCCGCCCTCGTGCTCCTCACAGGGTGGGCGGTTCGAAGCCTTCGGTCCCGCATTGCTGCGCGGCTCCCCGTCGGGATGGAGGTCCTTCCCTTCACGGTGTCGCTGGCCGTCGGTATCTGGTTCTGCATCGAGCTGTCGCCGTTCCTGGAGTCCCTCGCCTTCGGCGGGAACTTCCCGGAGTGGCTCACGGCGACGACCGGTCTCGCCTACGACCAGCGCAACGCGGTCGTCGTGGGAATGGCCATGGGGTTCGCCGTCATTCCCATCATCTTCTCGATTTCCGAGGACGCCTTTTCGAATGTTCCCCAGAACCTCGTGAGCGGCTCCCTGGCGCTGGGGGCCAGTCGCTGGCAGACGGTGACGCGTGTCGTATTTCCCACCGCCAGCCCGGGCATCTTCTCCGCTGTGATGATCGGCTTTGGCCGCGCGGTCGGAGAGACGATGATCGTGCTCATGGCCACAGGGAATACGCCCATCATGGACTGGAACCCCTTCAACGGGTTCCGGACGCTGTCGGCCAACATCGCGGTCGAAATTCCCGAAGCGCCCCGGGGTGACACCCTCTACCGGACCCTCTTTCTGGCGGCGCTCCTGCTCTTCATTCTGACCTTCGTGGTGAACACCGCCGCGGAGTTGGTGCGCCAGCGACTGCGCCGCCGCTACGCGCAGTTGTGAGAGGACGCTTTTCATGAATCTCGGCCGGGATGATCGGACGCGGCGGAGCGAGCGGGTGGGTGAATCCCTCACCTGGCTGTGCGGGGGCGCGCTTGCGTTCAATCTCCTCATGATTGTTGCGGTCATCGGGTTCATCGGTTACCGGGGTCTCGATTACTTCTGGCAGGGCCGGGTTGCCCTCTGCCGCCTCGAGGACGGCCGGCGCCTGCTCGGGGAGATCAGCGGCCGGGAGGAGCGGCCCCCCACGCCGGGCAAGACGCTCGAGATGACGGGGCGGCTCCAGCTCAGGGTCGGTAACCGGGACGTGACCGGAGCGGGCTTCGTCTGGATTGACGATGATCAGATTGCGGAGATTTCCTACCCGGAGGATGCGCTTCTGCTCGAGCGCCTGGAGTGGGGACACTTTTACGGCAGGGCGGTGGAGCTCCGCCGGGGCGACGAGGTCCTGGCCCGCGGCCCGGACGAAGTGTGGCGCGCCTTCGGGCCGCTCCACGAGGAGAAGGTGGCCCGGCGAGAGGCAATCGAACGGCTCGAGAGGGGCGAAATTGGCGATATCAACTTCGAGATCGAGCGGCTCCGCCTCGCGGGGAAGCGGCTGGCGCGGCGAGATCTCTCCCCGGATGAGCGCGCGCTGCAGGAAGCGGCCATCGCGCACGAGACGAAGGAGCGGGAGGCCCAGTACCAGGTCCTCGCCGACCGGCTCTTCGAGGAGCGCGAGTCCCTCGCGGAGGAGCAGCTGGTGATGGAGACCGCCGACGGCGAGCGGAATGCGATCGCGGTGGGCGAGATCGTGCGGGCCGTCAGGCCTAACGCCATGAGCTTGCTCGATCGCGCCGGGCTCTACCTCGGCCGCGTCCGGGAGTTCGTGTGGGACGACCCCCGTGAGTCCAATACCGAGGGCGGCATCTTTCCGGCCATCTTTGGCACGGTCCTCATGGTCTTCATCATGTCGATCGCGGTGGTCCCGTTGGGGGTGCTCGCCGCCCTCTATCTCCGCGAGTACGCGAAGCAGGGAGTGCTGGTGCGGACGGTTCGTATCGCGGTGAACAATCTGGCGGGCGTCCCCTCCATCGTGTTCGGCGTCTTCGGACTTGGATTCTTTGTCTATCTTGTCGGCGGTTCCATCGACCGGCTCTTCTACCCCGACGCTCTCCCCACGCCAACCTACGGAACCGGCGGAATTCTCTGGGCCAGCCTTACTCTCGCGCTCCTGACAGTTCCCGTGGTGATCGTTGCCACGGAGGAGGGGCTCGCCGCCGTGCCGCGCGGCACGAGGGAGGGGTCGCTGGCGCTCGGCGCGACCAAGTTCGAGACGATCCGGAGGGTGGTGCTCCCGGCCGCCGCCCCGGGAATCCTTACCGGCATGATCCTTGCGATGGCCCGGGCGGCCGGGGAGGTGGCGCCGCTCATGATCGTCGGGATGGTCAAGCTGGCGCCCACGCTCCCCCTCGATCACCACTTTCCCTTCGTTCATCTCGAGCGGAAGTTCATGCACCTCGGATTTCACATCTACGACGTCGGATTCCAGAGCCCCAACGTCGAGGCCACCACCCCGCTGGTATTCGCCACCGCGCTTCTGCTGGTGCTCGTGGTGACACTGATGAATGTGGCCGCCATCGTGGTGAGGAACCGCTTGCGGCGCAAATACGCCTCTAGTGCGATCTGAGGATCGGAGGTAAACTCCAGGTGGAAATCAAGATTTCGCCCGTGAACGAGGGAGAATGGATGGAGTCCGATGTCTCCGCGATGGGGACCGATGATGCGGTTCGCCCCGAAATCAAGGATGCCCTCTTCCAGATCGATTCCCTGTCGTTCTGGTACCGCGAGAGCCAGGCGCTACACGACATCAGCATGGACATTCCCAGCCGGCAGATCACCGCGTACATCGGCCCCTCGGGATGCGGGAAATCGACCCTGCTTCGCTGCTTCAATCGCCTGAACGATCTGATCGATGAGGTGAGGATCGAGGGGGACATCCGTTTCGAAGGCGCAAGCATCCTCGACCCGAGCGTGGAGGTGAACAGCCTGCGGAAGCGGATCGGCATGGTGTTCCAGAAATCAAACCCCTTTCCGAAGTCGATCTACGAGAACGTCGCTTACGGCTGTCGGATTCACGGGATCAGACGCAAGCGCGACCTGGACGAGATCGTCGAGCGGGGTCTCCGGGGCGCGGCGCTCTGGGACGAGGTGAAGGACCGGCTGGACGAGAGCGCCCTCGGCCTCTCCGGCGGGCAGCAACAGCGCCTCTGTATCGCCCGGGCTCTGAGCGTCGAGCCCGACGTCATTCTGCTCGATGAGCCCTGCTCGGCGCTCGATCCCGTGGCGACGGCGAAGATCGAGGAGCTGATGCAGGAGCTCAAGAAGCGCTACACGCTGATCATCGTTACCCACAACATGCAGCAGGCTTCCCGCGTCTCCGACTTCACGGCCTTTCTGTACCATGGCCGGCTCATCGAGTATGCTGAAACGAAGACTTTGTTCATCAGGCCGAGGAAGAAGCAGACAGAGGACTACATCACCGGGCGCTTTGGCTGAAACCGCGACGAAGACGCCGCCCGGCGCGGATGAAAGCCGGGCTCAATTGGCGGGGTATGCATGGAACGGACGCTGGATCGCGATCTCGACGAAATTCGCCAGAGCCTTCTGCGGATGGGAGGGCTGGTCGAGGCGATGCTTGATCAGGCCGAGAAGTCTCTCATGGAGCGGGATGCCGATCTCGCTAAACACGTTATCAAGAGTGATCCCGAGGTGGACCGCATCGAGATGGACCTCGACGAAATGTGCTACAGCGTGCTGGCGCGCTACCAGCCGGCGGCTGTCGATCTGCGCTTCGTCGCGGCCGTCATAAAGATTAACAACGACCTCGAGCGCGTGGGTGATTCCGCCGTCAACATCGCCCAGGCGGTCCTGGCCCTCAGCGAGGAGCCGCCGCTGAAGCCTTACATCGATCTCCCGAGGCTCTTCGAGATCGTACGGGGGATGGTGCGCGACAGTCTGGACAGCCTCGTCCGCCAGAAGCCATCCCAGGCTCTCGACGTGTGCGATCGGGATGACCAGGTGGACGGGCTCTACAAGCAGATCTTCCGCGAGCTGCTGACCTACATGATCGAGGATCCGAAGGTCGTTACGCGCGCCTTGCACCTGCTCCTGATCTCGCGCAACCTCGAGCGGGTCGCCGATCACGCCACCAATATCGCCGAAGATGTCATCTACTACGTTGAAGGAAGGGACGTTCGCCACTCGGCGAAGTAGGCGGGAATCGCGCGAAGCGCGATGCTGTGAGGGGTGCTCTAGGCTGCGGGAGAGCCCGCCTTGACGCCCTTGGGGGCCGACGCCAGAACGGCGCGCGAGTGGGCCCAGCGTTCCATCCGCCCGATTTCCTCGCGCATCGTGACCGAAAGAGGAACGATCGATCCGGCGTTCACGACCAGATCGTTCTGCGTGAGGGCTCGTTCGGCGTTGAATGCCTCGACGAGCGCGCAGGTCACCACCTGCTCGACCTCCGCGCCATTGAAACCGTTGGTGTTCTTGGCCAGCGCCCGGACATCGAAACCGTTCGGATCCTGCCCCGTCCGCGCCAGGTGAATCTTGAAGATCTCCAGGCGCTCCTCCATGCTCGGAAGCCCCACGAAGAAGATTTCGTCGAACCGCCCCTTGCGCAGGATCTCGGGCGGCAAGAGATCGATTACGTTGGCGGTGGCGGCCACGAAAACGAAAGCCCGCTTCTCCTGCATCCAGTTCAGGAAGGTCGCGAACACGCGCGAGGCCGATCCCTGCCCGGCTTTCTGCGTGTTGATCGAGACGCCCGCCTCGATCTCGTCGATCCAGAACACGCAGGGAGCCACCGTTTCGGCAATACGGATGGTCTGGCGCATGGCCTCTTCGGGGGAGAGCCCCGAGCTGCCGGTGTAGAGATTACTCATGTTGAAGCGAAGGAGCGGGATCTGCCAGAAGCTCGCGATGGCCTTCGCGCAGAAGCTCTTGCCGCACCCGGAGACGCCGGTGAGAAGAACGCCCTTTGGCGGCGCGATCTTCGCCAGGCGTGCGGCTTCGCCGAGCACGCCGCTGCGCTTGCGCAGCCAGGCCTTGAAATTGTCGAGGCCGCCGACCTCATCCAGCGTGGGGAGTTCCTCGATGAATTCGAGCGCAGCCGCCTTTCTGACAAGCTGGCTCTTTTCCTGAATCACCAGCTTCACAACCCCGTCCTCGATCGATGCCTTTCCCGCGAGGGCCTTCCTGAAGGCCTCGGAGGCCTGACGCTCGGTCAGGCCGAGAGCCGCGCGACTGATCTGCGTCCTGAGGCTTTCGCCCAGGCCGTCCGCCAGGACGGCCGTACGCGACGATTCACGGAGAATCCGATCGAGCGTTTCCTGGATTTCCCTTTCGTCGGGGAGCGGCACGTCGAGCACCGCGACGTCGCGGTGGAGATCCTCCGGGAGGTCCGCCCGGGGGCCGAGCAGGATAACGGTCACGTAGTTCGAGGCGCACTCCCGCGCGAGATCCCGCAGCCTCCGCTTGAGCGGCGGGTTGTCCTTCAGGAAGGGATTGAAATCCTCGAGGATGAAGATGCCGGCTTCCCGGTTCGAGTAGATGTAGTCGAGCACAGCCCGCGGCTCCCGGGTTTCAGGCATTGGCCCCTCGGGGCCGGAGAGGCCGTCCGTGCAGGTCCAGCGGGAAATCGGGACCGGGCGGGCGAACAGCCCCGCCGCGACCGCGCTGATGAGGCGCTCGGCCCGTTCTTCCTCGTAGGTTTCAAGCTGGATGAGGGTGCACTTGGCCGCAATGAGCCGCTTGAGCTCGTTGCAGAATGCCATTGTCTGGGAGTTGCCGGCCATGAAAGCGTGTCCGCGGAGGGGGCAGGGCGCGGAATCGCCCTCCCGTCTCGTTGGCGCATCGGCAGGGTCGGGGGGGAACTTTAAGCGGGTTCGAGGGGAATGAGGCGATAGCGGTCGAGCGCGATGCCCTCGGTGCAGAGGTCGATGCGAATGACGTGTGCGCCGTGACGGAGCGTGATCGGCTCCTCCAGCGTGACGCGGTGCCATTGAGCCGCCGCCCCAGCGGCGGGAACGGTGATGCGCCGCGGCGGATCACCATCGATGCGAACCTCGAGCAGTCCCGAGCGATCCGCCGGCCCGCGGGCCCGGGCCTCCAGCCGGTAGCGGCCCGTCCTCGGGATGAAAATACGGTTCTCCAGCCGGCCCTGCGCCCCCAGCATCAATCGCAGGCGGTCGTAGAGGGCGCGCAGGCCGCGCCCCTTCCCGGCATCCACCGTCGTCACGTACCCGTCTCCGAAACGCTCGCTTTCGACGACCACCACGGGCCCCTGGATCGAGCGGTGGCGCCATCGAAGATCCCCGAAATGGCCCCACCCCTCCTCGACTTCGGGCTCGACGGTGAGCCGGTTGTACTTCGCGAGGTAGAACTCGAACAGATCCAGGGAGCTGTTTCGAAGCTTGGGGGAGAACTGGAACTCCATCGAGGGCGGGCTCGAGTGGATTTCCTTGCCGTCGGCATAGCCGTGATTCCAGTTCATCTGCCAGAGCAGCGCCCCGACGCCGGAAGGGTAGACCTTGTCGCCGTCGAGCAACATCCAGCGGTAGTTCTCCGCGCGCTTCTCATCCGTGGGGTCCTCGAAGTACGCGCCGCCATAGCCGAACTCTTCCAGGATCAGCGGCTTCGGTCCGGTGCGCAGGAGGTGGGGGCCGACGTAGGACTGAACGGAGAGGGCGTCTATCGTGTCCAGCGTGAACAGCTCCCAGATGTTCCAGTCGTCGTAATCGCTGTCGTGAGGTTCGATCCCGTTGCCGCTGTAGAAGGTGCCCGAGACAATGCGGTGCCGTGTGTCGAAGCTCCGGATGACGCCCGACATCTGGGCGTACCAGGCCACCATCTCGCGCGTGCGCGAGGCGTAGCTCGTGCCGGGGGTCCCGTAGAGGATGCGGGGCTCGTTCGAGACGTCCCAGCCCCAGATCACGGGCTCCTCCTTCCACGGGAGCCCGCTGGAGGGGTTCACGTGATCGAGGACGTGGAGTATCTGTTTCGTGTAGATCTCCCGGAGCGCGGGATCCACGTAAAAGGCCCGCACCTTCGCGTAGGTGTCGCCCTCGACCTGCCGCGTGTACCAGCTGATTCCGGTCTGCAGATCGTAGCCGGTGGAGAGGCTGATCAGGAGCCGCATCGGCCAGCCTTCCCCCCTGATCGTGTCGATGACGAAATCGATTCGCCGGAGGACATCGTCCTCGAAAACTCCACGGCCCGGATCGATCTCGAGGTGGTAGTCGAGAAAGATCCGAAGGATGGGGATCCGTTTCCCGGCGAGGTAGGAGAGTTTTTCCCGGATGTCCCGACGGAGGGCGTCATCAAAGGGACGACGGAGATCCATCCCCTTGAAGGGCCCGTCCCCCCGACCCCAGAGGTCCCACATGTTCACGCCGAGAAAGGTGTATTCGGCGTCCTGCACGGGGCGGTAGCGGGATTCGAGGCGGCAGTGGTCCAGATAGATGAAGACGGGCATGGGGGAACTTCCCGCTGCGGCAACGCGCAGGGCGCGTACGCGGCGCCAATCGAGGCCACGCGCGTCCGGATCGCCCCGCAGATCGACCTGCCAGCGGCTCCAGCTGCTCCAGGAGAGGTAGCGGCGGTTGCGCTCGGCCCGTAGCGCGGCGCGGCGCCAGAGGCCGCTGTGGGCGTCAGGCGCTTCCACCTCGACGAAGAGGTAATCGCCTAGATCGTGAACGTGCCCCGGGGCCGCCGCCGGGTGTCCGTCCTCGCCGGCGCCCAGCGAGCGGGTCATGCAGGCCAGGGTCTCGTGGCCTGACCAGTTGGCTGGAACCGTCCCGCCTCCTGTTTCAAGTCGCAGCGGCCGCCAGGCGCCCCGATCTCCCGCGTCGATCCGGGCGCCGAGCGCGCTCCGTCCACCGAGGGCCATGGCATGCTCGAGCCGGGGAAGCGCCGGGGCGCCGGGAGCGCTTCCTCCCCCCCATCGGGCGCGAAGAGCGGGCTCGTCGGCATATCCCTCGAAATCGTCGATCAGGACTATCTCTTGCCCGGGTGGCGGATCGGGCGCGTGCCAGGCCCGGAAACGGGCGAGCAGAAAGGCGCCCGCGAGGGCGAAGGAAAGCGCGGCCAGGAGGGCGATGGTTCGGGCGCTCCCCCCGCTTTCCGTGACGACCTTTCGTTTCGGGCGATCCGGCGTGATCGGCATGGATTGCGGGAGGGCCTTCCTCCAGGGAAGTTGGACAGGATTGGAGGGCGCGTTTAAGATGACGCGGCCCGACTTTACAGCGCCGCGCATACCCCGTCAAAGGCGCGGGCGGAGCCCCGGAGGGGAAATCGTGCTTCCTGTGAGGCGCGGCGAGGAATGAACGAGCGTCTGCCGAGATCCCTCCTGCTGTCGGGCCTGGTCTCCCTGGTCATCTACGCCGGCTACAACCAGTGGCCCGAGTTGATCGCCACTCTCACGGGCAGGCATCCGTCCGTCTTCAGCAGCACCTCCGTCCTCTGGTGGCTGCTCTGGTGCACCTACCTGCCGGCGGTCCTGTGGGTGGCGCGCACGCCGCCGACGAATGCGGCCGGTGACCGGCGGGCCCTTCTCTTCGTGCTCCTGCTGGCGGTGCTCTTCCGCCTGGTGCTGCTTCCGGGCGATCCGGATCTTTCAAGCGATTATCACCGGTATCTGTGGGACGGCCGCGTTTTCAGCGGCGGCGTGAATCCCTACGCCCTTGCGCCGAACGCGCCCGCCCTCGCGCCCTTTCGTTACGATGCCCTCCACATGCAGTTGAACCGCCCTGATGTGATTGGAGTCTATCCGCCCCTGTCACAATGGGTCTTCGCCGTTCTCGCATCCCTTCGCCCGGACGCGCTGGGCCTGAAGCTTACGTTCCTTGTCTTCGAGGCGCTGGGCGTATTCGCCCTCCTCGCGCTGCTTCGCCGCGAGGGGCGCCCTCTTGCTCAGTCGGCGGTGTACCTCTGGAATCCGCTCATCGTGATCGAGATCACCCGGGGCGGACACAGCGATCCCCTAATGCTTCCGTTCTTCTTGCTGGCGCTTGTGTTCCGACTCGAAGGGCGCCGGGGTGCCGCGGGGATCGCGCTCGGGCTCGCGACGCTGGCGCGAATCTATCCAATGGTCATTTTGCCGGCTCTCATGCAGCGGGCCGGGCCGGGGCGGCGCGGAATCGCCGGCTTCGATCCCCGGCTGCCGCTGGCGTTTCTGGCGACGCTCGTGGTCGGATACGCGCCCTTCGTAGTCATGGACGGGGGGCTCTGGGGCCACCTGCCCATCCGGCTGGGAGCGGACTACGAGGAGTTCAACGCCGGCGTCAGAACCGCCCTGCGCTACCTGCTCGCCTGGGTCGCCGGGTTCGACGATCCATGGCGATTCGCCAAATCGGCGGGACGCATTCTGCTCGCGGGCTACCTGATCTTCACGGTGCGGGTTCTCTTCAAGGGTGAGACGGCGGGGAGCGTGAGCCGCCGCGCGATGGCCCTGCTGGGCGGGTGGTTGCTGTTCGTGATGCCGGCCGTGGAGCCCTGGTACGCCTGGGGGCTGGTGGCGCTCTCTGCGGTCACGCTCTCGCCTGCGTGGATCTGGTTCTCGGGCGCCGCGGGGTTCAGCTACCTGAAGTTTGCGGCGCCGTCGGGGCTCGTGCCGGCCTGGGTTCTGCTCATGGAGTACTTTCCGACGCTTGCTCTGCTCGCGCGGAGCGCGGGAGGTTCGACCGGCGTGCCGCCCGCCGAAGAGCCGGAGAAGGACGAGGCGTGGCCGCGCCCGCTTCCGCCTGGGGATCAGACCTGGACGCGCGTGCCCTTCTACATTGTCGGTGTCCTTCCGATCCTCGCGGCGCTCCTCGTTCTTTATTTCTTCTTCGTCGGTTTCGTCGGGCACTGAGCCTAAGCATTCTTCCGCCGCCAGCCGGCGCGCTCGTCGGGCTGGATTTCAAGCGCGCGCAGCACCCTGAATTTCTCGATGATGAGCGGCAGCGCCTGGCTGACCAGGCTGGCGATCGAGGTCTGGCGCGCCCTGGCGAGTCCCTCGAGCGTCCTGAAGTCGGAGTCCTGGATGCGAAACTCGACGACGTGTGTTTCCTTCTCTTTCGGCTCTTCCGGTGATACCGGCCAGTTCCTGTCCCGGTCCTTCATTCTTGGCATCTCTGGTTTCTCCGGACGGCGGCCTGTTGAAAGAGTATTCGCGGCGGCATGGCGGGCGGTGCATGCATGGACGCCGGTCACCGTTGCTTTCTTCGATGCAAAAAGTGCGACGACTCATTCTTCTCGACAAATCTGCAAAGGTAGCTGTACTTGCTCAAAACTTCAGGCACGGATTCACGGAAGAGTTCCTCGATGGACTTGCGCTCCGTTCGCGCCAGCATCAGCAAGAGCTGGAAATCCTCTTCTGCGATGGTGAACCGGATCTTCCGCCGTCGTGCCACCGTCGCCCTCCACCCCCGGGATTACGTGGGGCTTGCAGGCCAGATGCCGCAAGGCCGGCGGTGAATTTCTTCACCGCCGGCCCGCTGTCGGGTTGAGGATGGGGGCCATCCGAAATTCACCCCCCCTTTCGCGGGAGAAAGCGCTGACGGAGTGTGAGACAGGGAGCCGGGAGGGGAAGCCCTGGAGTTGTGGCTTCCGTGCCGGGTGGGCGCGCCCTTTGCGCCTTTGTCCGCCGTTGGCGCTCAGGAGGGTTCCGTCCTCATCCTGCTACCGCCCCGGCTCCCTTGTTTTCACCCCGGGCCATGTCACCGCTTCCGACCCGTTTCGGTGTCGGGGTGCCATCCCCAACCCCTGTTACTTCAAGGAACGTGCCAACGGAGGAAAGGCTTGCAAGCGCCCTGATTCCTCCCGATCTTGGGGGATGCGACCCCGTGCGGACCCGTGTAATCGTAAAGGGATCGATACAGCCATAAAGCGCTGCTGGATTGCGTAATGATAAAAAGGCTGTAATTTCAGGAGATTATCGCCTGACCGTTGAGCGGTCAGGAACGTAACAGGCGAGGTGTAAGGAATTCCTAACAGGCAGGTGAGGCCCGCGGCTACTCGATGCTGTACTTGGTCAGCTTCTGGTGGAGCGTCACGCGGGAGATGCCGAGGCTCTTGGCCGTCGCGGTCCGGTTGCCCCCATGCTGCTGGAGCTTCTCTTTAATCAGGTGGCGCTCGACCCGGGCGAGCAGATCGCTGAGAGAGCCCTGCTTGCCGTCCGCGAGGTGCATCATCTCCCCCGCGTCACGGAGGTTCGCGGAGAAGTGGCGGGACTCGATCCAGCTGTCTGGCTCGGCGCGCGCGATGGCGCCGTGGATCTCGTTCTCGAGCTCTCGCACGTTGCCGGGCCAGCTGTAAGCCATGAGGACGTCCGCGGCTTCAGGGGAGAAGCCCAGGATGTTCTTGTGATCCGCCTCTGTAAATTTCGCAAGAAGACTCTGGGCGAGCAGGTGCACGTCGTCGCCCCGGGATCGAAGACGGGGAAGGTAGATTGAGAAGGCAGTGAGGCGGTAGTAGAGATCTTCACGAAAGATTCCTTCCTCACGCAGCTTCTCCAGATCCTTGTTCGTCGCCGAAATGATCCGCACGTCCACCCGCTTGGGGCGGTTGCCTCCGACGCGTGTGATCTCCCTCTCCTGGAGGACCCGCAGGAGCTTCACCTGGGTCGAGAGTGGGAGATCGCCAATCTCGTCGAGGAAGAGGCTACCGCCGTCGGCCGACTCGATGAGGCCCACGCGCGATTGCTTTGCGTCGGTATACGCCCCTCGCTCATGGCCGAAAAGCTCGCTCTCGAGCAGTGATTCCGGTAGCGCAGCGCAATTGAGCGTAACGAACGGCCCGGCCTTCCGCGGCCCCCGCGCGTGAATCGCGCGCGATACCAGCTCCTTCCCCGTGCCGCTCTCACCTCGAAGAAGAACGTTGGCCGACGTGAGCGCGGCCTTCTCGACCAGTCCGAACACCTCCCGCATCTTCGCGCTGTTCCCGATCATCCCTTCGAAGCTGTTTCGTGTCTCCAGCTGCTGCTGCAGCCGGCGAACCTGATCCTCGAGGAGCTTGCGTTCAAGCGATCGCGCGATCACGACCAGCAGCACGTCCGGATCGATGGGCTTGATGAGATAGTCCGTTGCCCCCTCCCGGACCGCCGCCAGCGCGGTCGATTTGGTGCCGTCTCCCGTCGTGATGACGACACGCGCGGGCGGATGCTCCTCGCGTGCCTTCCGGAGAAGTTCGAGCCCTCCTTCGACGCTCTGCTTGGGCGGCACACGAAGATCGAGAAGGATGAGATCGGGCCGGATTGCGCGGATCTGCCGCACCGCATCGTCGGCGTTGTCCGCCCAGCTCACCTGATAGCCCTCGGGCTGGAGCCATTCCTGGTAGGTCTGCCGGTACTCCTCGTCGTCTTCGATGATGAGCACCTTGCTCCTGCTCTTGTCCATATCCGCCTGCTCCACGTCAGCTCGTCGCGCCCCGCGATCGAGAATCCCGAATCCCCCCTGAGTCTGCAAACCCCGTGCCAGTCCGTCGGGTCAGCGGGATTCCCGCACCTCGAGAGGCAGCAGAACCCGGAAGGTCGTTCCGCCAGCCGGGTTCCGGATGGCGCTGATCTTTCCCTGGTGCCCCTCCACGATGCGCCGCGCGATCGCCAGTCCCATCCCCGTCCCCTCACGCCCCTTCCCGAAGGTGTAGAAGGGACGGAATACATCCTCCAGAGACGCTTCGTCGATTCCCGGCCCCGTATCGCAGATATCGACGCGCAAGCAATCCGTCCCCTCACGGCCGGTCACGAGGCGGATCGTGCCCCACCTGCCGACCGCCTGAAAGGCGTTGGTGATCAGGTTGATGAAGACTTCCTGAAGCTGCGTGTGATCGCCGGCGACGGCGGGCAAGCCCTCTTCGAACTCACGGTGGATGCGCACCGCCGCCGGAGGCGACAGGGCCTTTTCCGCGAAGCGCGCCGCCATCGAGAGCGTGCGGTTCAGATCGAGGCGTCGGCGGACGGGAGCCGTCGGGCTGGCGTAGGAGAGGATCTTGTCGATGAAGTCGCTCGACCGGCTGACCTGCCGTTCGATTCCGCGCAGCGCCCGCGCCCTGGTGCGCTCATCGCTGCTCACTTCGAGGGATCTGAGGTGAGATCGGATGAGGCCGAGCGGGTTCCGGATTTCGTGGGCGATGCCGGCCGAGAAGGTGCCGAGTTCCGCGAGCTTCTCCTGCTCGATGAGCCGTTCCTGCGTGGAACGGAGGCGATGCAGGATGTCTTCCAGCGCCTTGTTCTTGTCCGCGAGGTCCCGCGATTGCTCGTCGATCAACTGCTCGAGGTGAGCGTGCGCGGTCACGTCGCGACAGTAGCCGATGAGCGCAGGGCGCCCCTGATAGGTCGTCCTGGCGGTGCTCGCCTCGACGATGATCGTTTCGCCGCCCCGCGTGCGAAGAACTAGCCGCGCAGGTGCGCCGAGATCTTCGCCGCGAATGAGGCGCTGGTAGACCTTTGTGGCGACGCGAAGGCCTTCCGGGGTGAACAGCTGCGTCAGCGGAAGCTTGCGCAGCTCCTCGAGTTCCCATCCGGTGAAGCGGCAGAACTCCTCGTTCGCGAAAAGAACCGCACCCGGCTCGTCGAAGGCTTCTCGCACCAGAATGATGCCCTGGCGCGTCCGGGCCGCGGTATCGACGAGCACGCGATAGGTGTTCTCCAGCTCACGTTTGGCCGAGACGTCGCGCAGGTGGATCTGGTGGGCGGCGGCGCCGCGGTAGGGAACGGGCCCGGCGAGGATCTCCACGCTTCGTCTCGCTCCCTGACGCCCAAGTATTTCCGCCGCTGCCTCGAGTACGCGGGGCCCGCCTCCGACGACGCCCGGCTTCCCGGAAGAGAGCAAGCCCAGGGTGCGCATGAGCACCGGGTCGAGGAACTTCGAGAGCTGGAGGTTGCGGGACTCTCCCGGTGGTATCTGAAGGATTTCACGGAGACGGCGGTTGGCGAAGCGCAGGCGCCCGCGCTGAACGATCCCGATCCCTTCCTCGGCCTGCTCCACCATCATCCGATACAGCTCCTCCGACTCCCGGATGCCCTTTTCGAGCCTGAGCAGGTCGCGGAGATCGGTGAAGATGCCGACCGTCGCCAGCTCCTTGCCCCCTTCGTAGAGCGTGGCGGCGGAGATGTGGATGGGGATCTCTCTTCCGTCCTTCGTGCGGAGTGCTTCAACTGAATCGAGCAGCTTGCCGCGGCCGCCGAATCCCGGGCTCCGTAGCCGCCGCATGATCTCCCGCGCCACGTTCGGGGCGTAGAGCGCTTCCACGTTGAGGCGGCCCGTCACCTCTTCGGCGCTGTATCCCGAGATGCGCTCCGCGCCGGCGTTGAACAGGATGATCGTTCCCCGCCGGTCCGCCGCCACAATGGCGTCGACCGACGATTCGACGATCTTCTCGAGAAACTGCTCGTAGTTTCCCTTGAGGAGCTCCGGCGGAGGTCGCCGGCCCGGATCTTTGGCGTCCCGTCGTCTCATCTGTTCCCCGCCAGGCGTCGAAACTCGGCCTGGGGGAAATTGTAGACCCGTGGGCGGTCGCTGTAAAACCGGGTCCGCCAACCTGGCGAGGGCTACTTTTCGAACCCTGCCTCTTTCAGGTTGCCAACGACGACGGTATCGAGCTCCCCGGAATGAATGTGCGCCCGGGCGGCCTCGCCCGCGGCCTCGCGGGTGACCGCGCGGATGCGCTCCGGGTAGACGCGGTCGTAGTCGGTTCCCAGGCCGTAGAAGACGGCGGCGGCGAGAAAGCCGGCCATCTTCGAGTTCGTGTCGTAGCGCCGCGGGTAGGTGCCCACTAGATAGGCCTTGGCGTCCTCCAGCTCCTTCTCGGTGATCCCCTTATCGAGAGCCTTCGCGACTTCGGCCCGGACCAGGGCGAGGGATTCCTTCGCAGTTGCATTGCGCGTCTGGAGACTGATCTCGAAAGGGCCGGGCAGCAGGCGAGTATCAAAGCTGCTGCTGACCGAGTAGGCGAGGCCGCGGTTGTCCCGGATCTCGTCGAGAAGCCGGGAGGAGAATCCGCCCCCGCCCAGCGTGTAGTTGAAGACCTGGAGCGCATAGTAGGCGGGATCGTTCCGCGTGATTCCCCGCTCGCCCATGAGAATAGTGGATTGCGTGAAGGGACCGTTAATCTTCTTCACTCCGGGATCGCCGCTCCGGGGCGGGTGGGGGGGCACTCCTTTGAATACCGATCCGCCTCTGGAGAGCCAGGCGTCGAGGCTGTGGCTAAGCCGGCCCG
>JAUYMQ010000044.1 GCA_030698575.1 Deltaproteobacteria bacterium | reverse complement strand
AAATCACGTTAGCGTCCCGGCGCCCGCGGGGGGCGGGCACTCTATCCCCACAGACAGGAATACCGCGCATGAAGGTCGGCCTCATCGGACTTCCGTTTTCCGGCAAGACCACGCTTTTTCGGGCGCTCACGGGCTTTGGCGCCGATGCACCGGCCGCCGACGTGGGGGTCGTGAAGGTCCCCGATGCGCGAGTGGCGCACCTGACCGAAATCTTCAAGCCGAAAAAAACGACCTTCGCGGAGATCACGTTCAGTGACCTTCTCGCCGCTTCTCACGGCGGAAAGGCGTTCGATGCCCAGGTGATCGCCGCGATGAAGGCCATGGATGCACTCGTGATCGTCGTGGACGGACGTGAGGGAGAGGACGACGCGGCCCGGGACGATCGGGCCCGCAGGGCTCTCGACGACATGATCGTCGAGCTGGTGCTCTCCGATCTCGCAATCGCCGAGAAGCGAGTGGAACGGCTCAAGAAAGAGAAGACGACCGAGGCCGACCGGCGCGTCATCGAGAAAGCGCTGGCCACGCTCTCCGAGGAGAAGCCGCTCCGGGGCGAGGCCTTTGATCGCGACGAGCTTCGCGCGCTTTCGGGCTACCAGTTCCTGACCCAGAAGCCCACGCTCGTCGTGGTCAACACCCGTGAAGGGGATCCGGGGAAGGCCTTTCCTCGCACGGAGGAATCGGCAGGCAAGCTCTCGATGCCGGTGATCCCGCTCTGTGCGGCTCTCGAGCAGGAGATCTCGACGCTCCCCCCGGAGGAGCGCGGCGATTTTCTGAAGGAGATGGGGCTTGCCGAGGCGGCGCAGGATCGCCTTGTGCGCGCCGTCTACGAACACCTCAATCTTATTTCGTTCCTCACCGTTGGCGAGGACGAGGTGCGCGCCTGGACCATCACGCGGGGGACGACCGCCCAGAAGGCGGGCGGCAAGGTGCACTCGGACATAGAGCGGGGCTTCATCCGCGCCGAGGTCGCCGCTTACGACGACTTCGTGGCAGGCGGATCATCGATGGCGGGCGCCAAGAAGGCGGGGAGGCTCAGGCTCGAGGGAAAGGAGTACGTGATACAGGACGGCGACATCGCCCATTTCCGGTTCAATGTGTGACCGCGGCCGGGGGATTGCTTCGTCGCTACGCTCCTCGCAATGACGATGTCCCGCGCAAGCGCGGTCATCGTCAACCGCCGACGCGGCTCATGTTACGGACGAGCTTCTCGAAACCCGGCCTGTTGATGCCGTGATGCTCGGCTTTCATCTGGACTGCCAGGCGGATGAGGCTGGCGATCTCCTCGTCGTCGCCGCCCGTGCGCATCAAGCGCTTCACATTGAACTCGTCGTTCCCGAGCAGGCAGTTCTTGATCATGCCGTCCGCCGTGAGCCGGATTCGCGAGCAGGCGCCGCAGAAGGGCTCGCTCACGGGATTGATGAAACCGATCTCGCCCTCGCCGTCCTCGAACCGCCAGCGCCGCGCCACCTCGGAAAGATCGTCGCTCTCGACAGCCACCACATCGCCGGTCTCGCGAATTCGCGCAAGAATCTGGGCGCCGGTGACCACGTCTTCATGCTTCCAGAGCTCCTGGCCGTCGAGCGGCATGTACTCCAGAAATCGCACGTGAAAGGGGCGGGTGCGCGAAAGAAGGGCGAACTCGATCGCCTCGTCGACGTTCACGTCTTTCATCATCACCGCGTTGATCTTGATCGGAGAGAAACCCGCGTCGGCCGCCGCCTCGATGCCGTCGAGCACCTGGGGCAGCTGATCGCGCCGTGTGAGCTCGTGGTACCGGTCGGGCCGGAGCGAATCGAGCGAGATGTTCACGCGGCGAAGCCCGGCTTTGTAAAGCGGCTCGGCGAGTTTGCGGAGCAGGACGCCGTTCGTGGTGAGGGAGAGATCCTCGATCCCTTCGATGGCCGCCAGCCGTTCGACGAGGCTCACGACGTCCTTGCGAAGAAGCGGCTCGCCGCCCGTGATCCGCGCCTTGGTCACTCCCACCGACACCGCCACGCGGGTGAAGCGGAGGATCTCCTCGAAGCTCAGGATATCGGCGCGCTCCATCCAGACCATCTCTTCGGGCATGCAATACTGGCAGCGGAGATTGCAGCGGTCGGTGATCGAAATTCGAAGGTAATCGTGCTTGCGCGCGAAGGTGTCGAGGAGCGGAAGGCCGGGGAGGGACTCAGCGGATCGCATAATGCCCTTTCTGGCGCCGAGAGATGAGGCTAAGCTACTGCATCAGCGGGGGGGTGTAAACCCGCGCATCCCGGCGAAGTCGCAGGTGTAGCAGGCCAGGACAGGAGTTTAAATGATGCGCGCAGGACAGAGGGCCGCTGCGGCGCTGCTTGGGGCGGCCCTGGCCCTTCTTGCGGCGACCCCGGCTCCCGCGCAGCTGGAGGTGAAGCCGCCCGAGGGCTGGACGCGAATCGAATCGGAAGGAGGCGATCAAGCCTTCAGTCCCCCCGAAGGCTCGAAATTCCGCGACGCCGCCGTCTTCGACGCCGATCTGATCCTCTCGCCGAATATCGACGCACTGAAGCCGCTCGCTCTGGCCGTCTTTCCCGAGGATGCGAAGGCGGGCGAGATGGAAGGGCGCACCTTTCCGATGGATGGCTACGCGGCGGCGGAGATCTGGGGCGTGGCGACACAGGGCAAGGCGCATCTGGTTCAGGCCACGGTGTTCGTCTGGAAGGGAACGAGGATGATCCCCGTCGCGGTTTTGGCGAATGGCGAGGACCCGGCGCCTGCCCGCGAGGTGGCCGCGCGCATCGCCGCTGGGACGACCGTGGACAGGACAGACACTTTCTTTCCCCTGCCGGGTGCGCCGGCGGGGATTATCGCTCCGGCGAACTGGTCGCCCGAGATGCTGGACGACGCCGGCCTGACGGGGCGGGCGTCGGCTCCCGACGACCCCTCCGAGGGGGCGCCCGGCATGATTCGCTACGAGTATCGCCCGGCGGGGTTCGATCAGACGCTTGAGCTGCTACTCGAGGGGCTCGATCAGGTGGCGCGCAGCCGGGGGGCGGAGCGAATTCGCACGAGCGGCGTGGATACCCGGGCCGGCGGGCGCCTGGTCACCGCCTACCAGCAGGCCGTCGACGAGCGGGTCATGGTCACGGGCGCCGTCATCCACTACCCGGTCGGCGCGTTGCAGGTCACCTACTTCGATCGCCCCGACCGGGCCCGGAAACGCAAGGCGATGTTCGATCAGTTGATCGACCGGCTGGCCGCCAGCGACATCAAGCCGCCGGAGGGCCGTTCGCCGAAGGAAGGCGCGCGACCGAAAGTGGAGCAAGCGCCATAATCTTGCCCATAATCTTGTATGAGCTGTCACCCGCCCGTGATAAGGTTCCCTTGCGACGACGCGCGTAAATTCTTCTGAGGGTTTCGTGAAAGAAGCAGTGCCGTTTCTCAAATGGGCGGGGGGCAAGCGACAGCTTCTCCCCGAAATCCTGTCTCGCCTGCCCGAGCGCTGCGTCACCTATTATGAGCCCTTCCTCGGCGGCGGTGCCGTCTTTTTCGCCCTGGCAGCCCGCGGCGCCTTCCGGCGGGCGATCATCGGCGATCAGAATCGCGAACTGGTCGATGCCTATCTGGGCGTTCGCGACGACGTCGAAGGCGTAATCTCCCGGCTTGCCCGTCTCTCCCGTAAACCGCACGACAGCGACACCTATTACGGCGTCCGCGCGCAGGACCCTGCGCGGCTGGGCCTGGCCGCGCGGACGGCGCGGCTCATCTACCTGAACCGCACGGGCTACAACGGCCTGTACCGCGTCAATCGAACGGGGCGCTTCAACGTCCCTTTCGGGCGCTACAAGAACCCCCGTATTCTTGATCGGGACAATCTGAGGGCGGCCTCGCGGGTCATGCAGGGCGTGCAGATAAGGGTGGGTGATTTCGAAGCGTTCGTTGAAAAGGCGGAACCGGGAGACGTGGTTTACTTCGATCCCCCCTACGTCCCCGTCTCGACGACGTCGAGCTTCACCGCCTACGACCGGTTGCCCTTCGGCCCCGCGGAGCAGGATCGCCTGGCAAGGACGCTCCGGCGGCTGCGGAAGAAGAAGGTTTACGCGCTGCTTTCGAACTCCGACGTCCGGTTCACCCGGGGGCTCTACGAGGGGCTCCCCCTCGAGGCAGTCAAGGTCAACCGGCTCATCAATTCGCGCCCTGACAGGCGGGGTCCCATCTTCGAACTGCTCGTCAGCTCGCTCTCGCGCATTCCTGCACCGCCCGCCTGACGCCGGCAGAAATCAAAACGACCACGCAGCGGGTTACTAGTCGAGCCCGAAGTAAAGCCTGAGCCAGGCTTCCAGATCTTCGAAGGCGACGGCCTTTCCGGTCGAAAACAGATAGTTCTGCATGTTGCCCGAGAACCCCTCGCCGGCGAATACGACGAGCCCCTTGATGGGCCAGGCGTCGATGTCTGAAATGATCGCCGGAATCTTCTCCTCCGCGGTTCCCCGCGCAGCCTGGGCCTTGCACTCGATACCGATGCTGCGACGGCTTTCCCGGTAAGTCAGCACCAGATCGATCCGGCGCTCCGCTCCCCAGAGCCGCCGCCCAACCTTCACCTGCCGCTGGACGTTCAGCCCGAGCTTCCTTCCGAGGCCGGCGACCTCGTCCTCGAGTGACTGGCCGCTCGGCACCGCTCTCTTTCCTCCCGCCATTGAGGCCTCCCTTGGAATCCCGCGCCATTCTACTCCGCAATGGCGATTTCCTGAAGCGATTGTCGGGCAACAGTGACCCCCGGGATCCCCGAGCGAACGGCCCCGGACTCCCCCCAGGGGTTCCGGGGTGATAGACTCGCGCGGGGTGGGGGAGGTGGAGGGTTGCCGTCGTTGAGTTCATGGAGCGCCTGCTCGGACGCTGGTCGGAGATTCGGCGGGCGGTGATCACTTTCACCGATTCGAACGGCTTCCTTGCTGTCCTGGTCGCCATCATCCTGGCAGCGCTCTTCGGCCTGGTTCTGTTGCGGCTTCTGCGCAAGCTGGTGCGGCGCCTCGAGTGGCGGGTAGCCTCCTGGCGAATTACGCGGTTCGGGCCACACGGCTGGTTTTCGACGGCATCGATGAAGGGAAGGTGAGCTTCCCGGGCACGATTCCCCCGCCTTCCGGGCCGTGTCGGTCTTTCTCGGCGTCCTGCTGTCGCTTGGCTCCACGGGCGCCGTCGCGAACGCCATCTCGGGGATCGTGCTGACTTACATGCGCGCTTTTGACGTCGGTGACCGTGTGAAGATTGCCGATGCGACCGGGGACGTGATCGAGAAGACGACCTTCGTGACGCGGCTTCGAACCGTGAAGAACGTGGAGATCACCATCCCGAATGCGATGGTGATGGGAAATCCCATGATCAACTACAGCGCGCCCGCGAGACGGGATGGCGTGGTTCTGCACACCGCGGTGACAATCGGGTACGACGTTCCGTGGCGGAAGGTGCATGCTCTGCTCGTGGCGGCGGCGCTCGAAGCGCCGGACCTCGAGCCCGAGCCCCGTCCCTTCGTTTTGCAGACGGCCCTCGAGGACTATTACGTCCGCTACGAGCTGAATGCCTGGACGAAGAAGCCCGAGAACATGCCGGCCATCGCGCGCAGATTCCGGACGACTACCTTCCGAAGGATTACAAGCCCGGCGGTTTCCGGCTATGGCCGCCGGGCATCCGCCGCGCAGGAGATGGGTAGGGAGAGAAGGGGAGCTGAGCCTACTGATAGTCGCGGCGGAAGAAATCGACGGGAGGCGGCCGCAGGGGGCCGGCAGTGTAGGAGGCGCCCTCGGAACCCTCGTCGTTTCGCCGCACCGGCGGCTCGTGGCCCTGCTTGAAGGCCTCGAAGATCGTGTTTCCCCTCTCGTCCTCACCGGCCGGGCGCCCCGTGTGGGAATCGACGCGGGCGAAGGTGATGGTATCCGGCACCTGGAAGTCGAGAACGGGCTTCCCCTCCAGCGCCTTCTCCATGAAGTAGAGCCAGATCGGCGCCGCCGCACGGCCGCCGGTTTCCTTGTGGCCGATCGGCTGCTCCTCATCAAAGCCAACCCAGGCGCCGGCCACTAGCTGCGGCGTAAACCCGATGAACCAGGCATCGCGCAGATCGTTGGTCGTGCCGGTCTTGCCGGCCGCCGGGCGCCCGAGCGCCTGGACGCTCCGTCCGGTGCCGTAGCGCACGACGCCCTGCAGCAGATCGGTGATCTGATAGGCCGTCGACCGGCTCATCACGTTGCCCGGAGGGAAGTCTTCGGGCCCGACGGCCGCGCGGCGGAGTTCCAGCTTGTCCTCGTAGGTGCTCTTCACCTTCGGCTCGGCCCCCTCGTTCGGGTCGGGCACGCGCTTGTTCACCCCGATGATCTGCCCGTGGCGATCGAGGATCTTCCGGACGAAGACCGGGCGGATTCTCTTGCCCTCGCTCGCGAAGACGGCGTAAGCGCTGGCGAGCTCGAAGAGCGACACCTCCCCGGCTCCCAGCGCGAGCGAGAGGTTCTTGGCAAGCGGCGAAGTGATGCCCAGCCGGTGAGCGGTAAGGATTACATTCGAGATGCCGACGCGCTCGGCCAGTTTGACCGTCGGCACGTTGCGTGACTGCGCCAGGGCGTCGCGCAGGGTGATTGGTCCCTTGAACTTGTTGTCGTAGTTGGCGATCCACTTCAGCCGGCGATCGGTCTCCGCGGGGATCCCGATGGGCTCGTCTGGCACCATGCTGTCGAGATTCATGTCCTGGCGAAACGCGGCCAGGTACACCAGCGGCTTCCATGCCGAGCCCGGCTGCCGCAGCGAGCCCGTGGCGCGGTTGTAGTCGGAGTAGCGAGCGTAGCGGCCCTTATGGAACTGCCGCCCCCCCGCCTCGGCCAGGATCGCCGCGTCCGCGTTGCGCAGTACTACCACCGAGCCCTGGATCAACCCCTTCG
>JAUYMQ010000043.1 GCA_030698575.1 Deltaproteobacteria bacterium | reverse complement strand
GGGGCTTCACGCCGCTTCCCACCCGCCCCCGCAACCCGAAGGAGAACGGCAAGCAGGAGCGCAGCGGCGGCTACGTCAAGGGCAACGCCCTGAAGGGCCGGCGCTTTGGTAGTCTCGCCGAGCACAACGAGTTCCTTCGGCACTGGAACCGCACGATCGCGCGGCTGCGAATTCACGGCACGACGCGCCGGCAGGTGTTCGCTCACTTCCTCGCGACCGACAAGCCGGCCCTGTCTCCGATCCCGAGCGAGGCGTTCGACTTCTTCGAGTCCGGCACACGCAGCGTTCACCCGGACGGCCACGTCGAAGTCCGCGGCGCGTTCTACCCCGTGCCGCCTCACCTGCTCGGCAGGCTCGTGCGGGTGCGCTGGTATCGAAGGCTCGTGCGGGTCTACGACGGCGAGTGCCAGGTCGCCGTCCACACGCGCGTCGCCGCAGGCCAGTACGCTCCCAGGCCCGGGGGTCCTTCGCCCGAGACGTCGTCTCAGAAGGTCTGGCTTGCACGCCTGCTGGGTCGCTGCGAGCAGGTGGGCGCAGAACTGCGGCAGTGGGCCGAACAGGCTCACGCCGAGCGCGGGGTCCGGGCGATGCGCCTCATCCAGGGCGCCCTCGCGCTGACCCGCAAGCATCCCCGAGAGCGAGTGCTTCGGGCAGCCCGCCTGGCCCTCGAGCATCGCCAGTTCCGCCTCAAGGCGCTGCGCCGCCTCGCCGAGCAGGCCCCCGGCCCCGCCCAGCGGTCTCTCCTCGAAGAGCACCCCTCCATCCGTCCCATAACGCAGTACTCACTCAAGGAGTTCCTATGAACCCCCAGCTCGCAACCCAGCTTCGCCACCTTCGCCTCTCCGGGATGGCCGAGGCCCTGCCCGTGCGCCTCGAGCAGGCCCGGAGCAGTCCCCTGGCTCATCTCGAATTCCTCGAACTGCTCGTGGGCGACGAACTCGCGCGCCGCGCCGACCGCCTCTTCGCCCGCCGTCTCAAGCAGGCCGGCATCGTGCAGGTCAAGGAACTCTCGGACTTCGACTTCACCTTCAATACGAAGATCCCCCGGGCCAGGCTGGTCGAGCTGGCCACCGCTCGCTTCGTCGCCTCCCACCAGGGCGTGCTGCTCATCGGCCCACCCGGCATCGGCAAGACGCACGCCGCCGTGGCCATCGCCGTGGGCGCGATCCGTGCCGGCTACCGGGCCCGCCTCCGCAGCGTCTTCGACCTCGCCCAGGACTTCCTCGAAGCCGAGGCCTCAGGCGAAAGGCGCGCCCTGGTCGACGCGCTCACCCGCGTGGATCTCCTCGTGCTGGAGGACTTCGGCATGAAGAAGCTCGGCCCCAGCGCGGCCGAGGATCTGCTGGAGATCTTCGTCCGCCGCCACGAGTCGGCCTCCACCCTCATCACCACGAACCGGCCCACGGAGGACTGGGGCCAGTTCCTCGGCGACGTCCCCGCGGCCACCGCGATCCTCGATCGCTTCCTCGCCCACGCCGAGCTCATCCAGATGCAGGGCAAGAGCTATCGGCTTCACCAGCGGGCCCGCAGCGCCGCACACGGCCCCGACTCCAGGCCGTCCGCATGATGAGGCTTGACCAGATGCAAGGAGCTGCACGATACTGACGCGCCGCGACCTCGAGTGGCCGGGTTTGAAGTGTTCCCCGGTGGCCGCTTTTAAGTGTTCGGTGACAAGTATCGACGATGGCAAGCAAACCTACGGGTGCTGGGGGTAGTCGAGATCAAGTCGGTAGCCTACGTCCCGCTATCGCATCCCTTCATTGAACGGGTGATCGGGACCACGCGCCGGGAGTTCCTGGACCACACCTTATTTTGGAATGCCAGGGATTTAGAGAGGAAGCTGGGCGAGTTCAAGGAGTACTATAACGAGGATCGTGTACACGCGTCGCTCGGGGGCGATACGCCTGAGGAAGCCGACGGAGTACGAGCTCGCCGGCGGGCCAATCCCCAACGATTCCGATGGCGAGCTCATTGCCGAGGGCTATATGAGCTCCCGATAGCGGCGTAATTAGTAATTCGCCATGGACAGGTCTTCTTAATGAAACATGGAAATTCTACTCAGAGCCCGGCGACGCGAACGATGCGAACTCGCCGTGCCCTGGTCGGAGTCATGATCGGTCTCGTTGTGCTCGGCGCGGCCTGGTACTGGATCTGGGGGCGGACCTCATCGCCACCCGTTCCAATCGTGGTGGTTTACGATTCGCCCACCTGCAGGTGCTGCGCCAGATGGGTCGAGCACCTCCACGATCAGGGGGTGCCTACCATCGTCTACCAGGAAGCGGACATGGAAAGAATCAAAGACCGGTTGGGAGTTCCAAAGGCTATGCGGTCCTGTCACACGGCTCAGGTCGGGGAGTACCTCATCGAAGGTCATGTTCCGGCGGAGGACTTGAAACGGCTGCTAGCGGAACGGCCGAACGTGGCCGGGCTTGCGGTGCCTGGCATGCCTCTGAGCACTCCCGGCATGGCGATGCCAGGTGCCCCGATAGAGCCCTATGACGTTGTCGCTTTCCAGAAGGACGGATCGGTGTGGGTGTACGCGCGGCATTAGCGGCGTGCTTCGCGCTGTCGCGGGAGGCGGGAGAAGGGAGACCGATGAAAGGCGCGAAACGAGGTGTGGGTGGCGAATTGCTATTCCCGTTCTTGTACGAAGGAGAGCGAAACTGCCGGCTTGCTCCGAAGGCGACTGTGCGCCGGCCCTCCCCGCCAGGAAAGTCTGGCAGGGGGGATTCGAACTTCCTATCGCTGCTCGATTGGAAATTCGCCTGGACAAGTATGCGCAGAATCTATCGTAGACTCAAGCTTAAGCTGTGCATTGCGAATTCCAATTTGTGGCTGAAAATGAGGGATTCTGTCGGCTTGCCCTGGACGGCCCTCTGCCCTACGCTTCCGCGCCATGAGGGACTACCCCCACTCCCCTAATCTCGACAAATTCCGGCGGCAGGCACATTGTCGGGGGCTATTTCAGCTTCCGATGGGGGCGTGATTAGTAATTCGTCATACACACGCGGGGGCAGCCCATGAGTGAGTCCCACCCCGATCTCGCCGTTGTATTCCTGATACAGGTTGGTGTGATGCTGGCTGCCGGACTGCTGTTCGGACAGCTCATGCGAAAGTGTCACCAGCCGGCCGTGCTGGGTGAGCTAGTAGGCGGTATCGTTCTGGGCCCGACCGTATGCGGGGTGTTCTTCCCGGAAATTTACCAGCGACTGTTTCCGGGGGAGCCCGAACTCGTTCATGCGCGGGAAGTGCTCATCAAGATCGGCATGCTGTTTTTCATGTTCGTGGCCGGCCTCGAGGTCAATCTCTCTCAGCTTCGGAAGCGAAAAAAGGCAATCCTTCTCATCAGCATTCTCGGGTGCGGGTTGCCGTTCGGCCTCGGCGTCGCCTCCGTCCTGCTTGTGCCTGGGCTGTGGGGGTACTCTTCCGGAAACTGGCAGTCGAATTTTGTGCTCTTCATCGGCATCGCGCTCTCCATTTCGGCCCTGCCCGTGATTGCGAGAATCCTCATGGACCTTCGGCTTCTTCACAAAGAGCTGGGGGGAATCGTTCTGACTTCCGCCGCGATCAACGACCTGCTGGGCTGGGCCCTTTTCGCGTTGCTGCTCAGCAACTTAACCGCCAGCAATCTCGATGGTAACCTCGCGAGAACACTCGGTCTGACATTCACTTTTTGCCTTCTGGTGCTGGGATTCGGCCGGTGGGCCGGACCGGTGCTTTTCCGGTGGGCGCGAAAATCGCTGGTGTGGCCCAGCGGGTACCTGGCGCTGACGGCCATCCTCATCTTCATGTCGGCAGCCGTTGCCGAAACCATGCACATCCATGCCATCTTCGGGGCTTTTCTGATTGGCGTTGCTCTTTTTCGTGTGTTCGAGCACAAGGGAGCAGGGCAGGCAAAGGACGTCATTCACCAGTTCGCCATCAGCCTGTTCGCACCGATTTACTTCGTTTCCGTCGGTTTGAAGGCAAACTTCGCGATCAGCTTCGACCTGGAGCTGGTGTTGCTGGTAATCGGCATCGCGACCGTCGGCAAGGTGGGCGGGGCCGGACTGGGAGCGTGGATAAGCGGCATCGCTTATAAAGAGGCGCTGGCCATCGGCTTTGCCATGAACGCGCGCGGCGCCATGGAGATGATTCTGGCCTCGATCGCTCTGGAGTATGGACTGATTGACCAGCGGATCTTCGTGGCGCTGGTGACGATGGCCCTGGTGACATCCATGATGAGCGGGCCCGTACTGCAGCGGCTGCTTCGAATACCCAGGGGTCGTGCGGGGCAGGAGCTTTCTCCATGATGTCCGCGTTGGACGTCCCGCCGTCATGGGTGTCCCTATCGTAAGTTCCATCCGTAGTCATTCAGCCGTTCCATCTTGGACCGATCCTGGGTTCAGGGCGAACTTCCCCCGGAAGCGCAGGCTGAGCTAATCCCCGGGAGTTCCCCAAGATGGGGGTCAGGCAGCTCTCTTATAATGATGGTGCAGGCCGCCGAGGTGGGGAATGGCAACGATCCGCCCTCGACCGGGCGGGTCGACCTTTCTCGGCATGGGCGCATTGCGCTGCAGCGAAAGATGAGGCCGAACGTCGTTGTAGTAGCGGACGTATTGCTTGAGAATCAGCCACAGATGCCGCTCGCCGAGGACGATCACATGGTGCAGGCATTCCCGACGAATCGAGCCGATGACCCGCTCGGCGTACGGATTCTGCCAGGGTGATTTCCGGCTCGTCACAATCTCTCGTATTCCCACGTTCCGAACGCGCCGGCGAAAGTAGCTTCCGTAGATCCCATCACGGTCGCGAATGAGGAACTTCGGGATCGGGCTATCGCCGGGGAACGCTTCAACCATCTGCTGCGCTGTCCATTCGGCCGTAGGATTTGTTGTCACGTTGAAGTGCAAGATTCGCCGGCGGTCTCGGCCATATGAATCTTCAGGAAGGTGCGCCAGCGCTGGGAGGGGGGTCCGTGCTTTCTCCTCGGCATGTACTTCGCGACGGCGGTATCCCGTACCACGTAGCCGAGCAGGAGCAGCTCCGAAGTAATGCGAGGTGCGCCACAGGTCTGGTTTTCGCGTGCCATGCGCTTGATTAGGGCGATGACTTCAGGGTCCAGCGACGGTCGGCCCGGTCTCTTCCTCCGGGATTTCCATCTCCAGAAGGTCTTGAAGGCATCGCGATGCCAGCGAACGACGGTGTCCGGTTTCACGAGCAGAAGGCTAGCGTCCCATCGGGCCCATAGCTCCTCAGCAAGACCCAGAAGAGGCGGTCTCGGCGGCGGAGCAGGGGACGTTTAACGCTTCGCTGAAGGATGGCAAGTTGCTGGCGAAGGGCAAGATTCTCGAGCGCGAGACCGTCGCGATTGCGGAAAAGGGCACGGATGAACGAGAGCAGCATGTGGGCGATAACCATCGATGAATTCCGGGGACGGGATTGAGGGCGATCTGGCGGCGAGGAGTATCGAGGGTGTGCGGGGAGCCCTGCAAGGCAGGCTGGGTGGGAGGCCGAACGGCCCGAGCGAGACGCAAATCCAAGGGTTGCATAGCATTGAGATCTGATGGAAAATCGCCAATTATTTCGTGCCGGACGGAATTTACGGGAATGACAAGCCATTCGATGGCTCAGCACCCCAAGGAGTGACCCATGAGATGCCTGCTCATTGATGTGGCCCTGCACCTTTCCCTCGCCTCTCTAGCGAAACGAGAGAGCCTGTCGGGTGGCATCCAATGAAACGACTCCCCCTCCTGCTCGCGCTTCTTCTGATCTCGTCCACCGCAAACGCCTCCCAAACCGCCTGCTACCCGTTCCCATTCCCGCCGCACGAGTTATGCTTCGAGGTAATCATGATCCCGACCGCCTGGACGCGCTGCGCGGTTGATTCCGACTGCACTTTGGTTCCCTGGAGCTGCTGCGGTTGTAGCTCCGGCGGGATTTCAATCGCCATTTCGCGAGACTTCCTGAAGCAATATGGGGCGAGGTACGCAGGTCAATGTCGCGATCACCTGCCTGGTGCCCGGGGTCAGCTTTTCTGCCCGGCATGGGATCTCTGCGGAGCCCAGGGCGACACCATATTCTGCAACCCCTCCGGACGCTGCGAGTTCGGATTCAAGTGACAGATGAGGCGCGGGGGTCCCGGCCACTCCAGAACGCCATCCCCGACGCTACGAAGTTTCCCGGTGAGCCTTGGGAACCAGATGACAGTCCAGTTCGTGCTTAACAGTTAGCGCTGGAAACATTGGAAATTGAACGATGTTCTTCTTGATCCTTCGAATCACCGGCTGCACAATCGCGGCCATATCGATCTGCGCCTGCCAAACCCAGACTTTTTCCTTTGGTGAGCTCGGAATGCTTGCGCCGGATTTTCAAGGCGCGCCTGTGGCTGGCGAATTCCAATTTGTGGCTGAAAATAAGCAATTCGTCCGGGTTGCTCCGGAGGCCGTTGTGCCGCACGCTTTCCGGTCATGAGGGACCTGTTCATCCTGCTCGGCCATCTGCTGATGACGGTCGCCAAGCCGATGGGACCTGGAAGTGCGAGGGCCATTCTCCCGGGCTATTTCAGCTATCGATGGCGGCGTGATTTGCAATTCGCCATGGACACGCAGGCCGATGGATTTATTGAGTCCCACAACCGTGCTAACTCTTCAGCCAGAAACTTGAAGAACAAGTGTTAGACACAAAGCACCGATCGGTCTCAACAGCTACGATTTTTTGCCCGTGAGGTGAGCAACGGCGATGAACAGCGCGTCAGGCCCCTACAACACTACCTGGACCATTGTCTTCCTGTGCTGGCTGGTGGCCAGCGCCTCGGCCCTGGGCAGCCTGTTCTTCAGCGAGGTGATGGGGTTCTCTCCCTGCCTGCTGTGCTGGTACCAGCGGATCTTCCTGTTTCCTCTTGTCTTCGTCTTCAGCGCGGCGCTGTTTCCGCTGGATGCGAAGGTGAGCCGGTACGCCCTTCCATTGGTCCTGGCAGGCTGGCTGACGGCGGGGTACCATAACTTGCTCGTGTGGGGGATTGTTCCGGACAGCATAAGACCCTGCAGTCAAGGGGTTTCCTGCACCGAGAAGTACATCGATCTGTTTGGCTTCGTGACCATCCCCCTGCTCTCCTGGCTGGCATTCTCGGCCCTAGTGGGGTTGCTCATTGCTTTGAAGCGGAGGACATCCAAGTGACCAAAAAGAATTTGGTCTTGACCGTGAGCGCCGTGCTGATCCTGTCGTTCTCCCTCGGGACGTATGCGTACAAGCAGCATCGAGTAAAGACGCTGGGTTTCATGGCCAAGGAGAATGCCTCGACCTTTGTCCGGGAACACTCCAAGAGCCTGGGACCGGACGAAGCCAAGGTCTACCTGGTGGAGTTCATGGATCCGGCATGCGAGACCTGCGCCGCCTTCTTTCCGTTTACCAAGCAACTGATGGCCGCCCATCCAGGCAAGATCAAGCTGGTGCTGCGCTATGCTCCGTTCCATCCGGGAGCGGACCAGTTCGTCAAGATCCTCGAGGCAGCGGGGAAACAAGGCAAATACTGGGAGACCCTGCAGTTGATGTTGGCCTCCCAGGAGTACTGGGCCAGTCACCACCAGCCCCGGCCGGAGCAGTTATGGCAGATCTTACCCCAGGCAGGGCTGGACCTGGATCGCCTCCGGTCCGACATGAACGACCCGGCCATCGCCAGACTCATCGAGCAGGACATGGCAGACGCCAAGACCCTCCAGGTGCAGAAGACTCCGGGGTTCTTTGTCAACGGCAAGCCCCTGGTGAGATTTGGCTATGAACAGTTGCAGCAGTTGGTGGAGTCCGAGGTGCGAGCGGCCTACCCAAACCAGTGACCGATCCCGGGATTTCGGGCAGGCGTTGCACATTGGAGAAGTTCTGGCAGCAAGGGAAGTGCTCGAAACGACCTCGCGCAGATTTCAAATACCGTTCGTAACGATCAAAAGGCTGTCCCTAACGCAAATTCCATCCGTAGTCATTTAGCCGTTCCATTCTGCCAGATCAGTTTTGAGTTCCCTGCGGGGAGACGTTCGTGGAGCGGAATTTGGCAGGGTGGTTGGGCTGCTCCTCGTTCCAGGGCGAACTTCCCCCGGAAGCGCTCGCTCAGCGAAACCCCGTGAATCCCCCAAGATAGGGTTCAGGCAGCTCTCTTATAATGATGGTGCAGGCCGCCAAGGTGGTGTGGGTGGCGAATTCCAATTTGTGGCTGGGAATCAGCGATTCTGTAGGACCGGGTGCGCATTTCGGCCATCATGATCAGTAAGATCGGTCCATCATGATCACTCGGATCGGGCATCATGATCGGAGCGAAGCGACGCTGGCCCTCCTTTCAGTTCTTGGGTTCGGTTTCCTTCCTGCGCGATGGTCCCTTGAGCA
>JAUYMQ010000024.1 GCA_030698575.1 Deltaproteobacteria bacterium | reverse complement strand
GCCAGCTCGCCGGCCGCGGCAAAGCGCAGCTGGATGATCTCGATCACCTCCTGGTAGCTCGAGACGTCCACCAGGCGGATGATGTCGAGCACCTTGTCGATGTTGTAGGCGGTGTCGGAGAGGATGATCGTGTTGGTCGGGGCGTAGGGAATCATGCTGGCGTCGCGCGAGACGAGCGGTTTCAGGGAATTGGAGATCTCGGTCGCGTCGACGTACTGCAGGGGGATGAGTCGCGTGATGTACTCATCGTTCCTCGGCACGAGGGATCCGCCGGGAAGAATCGGGGTGTAGGATTCCTTGGCCTCCCTCAACGGGATGATCTTGATGAAGTCTCCCACGGTGATCGTGGTGAAACCTTTCACCTGGAGGACTGATTCGAAGACGCGGTAGGCCTCTTCGACGGTGACGCGCGTGGGAGAGATGATCGTGATCTTCCCGCGCACGCGCTCGTCGAGGATGAAGTTCTTCCCGGTTATCTCGCTGATCTGCTTCACGACGTCCTGGATGTCGGCGTCGGCGAAGTCGAGATTCACCAGATCGTCCTGCACGGTAATCTGGGCCGTTCCGCTGCCCGCTGCGGCCCTTCCGAAGGGCATGCGCGCGCCGGGAGGGATGGGCGGCGCCACGGGGGGTCTGGCGATCTCGGGGACGGGTGCGACGGGCTCTTCCGGAGCTTCGACCTCAGCCGGATCGGGCGCCAGTTCGGGCGGGAGCGCCCCTACGGCGCCGATCTCGCCGTCCGTACCCGCGCCCGCCTCGTCCCCTTCCTCGCCGGCCACCAGCCCTTGGGCAAGCGCCGGCCCCGCGCCGAGAAGCGTCAGGTAGTCGCCGGTCACCGGCCACGTTCCGAACACCGCCCAGGCGAGGAGGGGCAGGATTACCCTCGAACCGCTCATGCTAGCTCCCCCCATCGAGTTTGATCGTCTGCGCTGTTCCGCCTCGCTGCACGTCGAGAACCAGATCATCGGAGTCCTTCAACTCCGCCAGAAGCCCGTTGAGCGCATCCGCGCCCACGACTTCGCGGCCATTCACCGACTTCACGACGTCGCCGTTCCGCAGTCCCGATTTCGCCCACTTTGATTCGGGAGTGACAGCGAAGATCCTGACGCCGTCCATGCGCCCCTGCCGGAAGTTCGGCATGACGCGGAAATCGGAATTGCTTGCGTTGAACTCGGAGACGGTGGTCATCACATTCTTCGCCGGACTGCCTGTGCCCTGGCGGGGGGTGACTCCCCGGAGAAAGCCTCCCGGCGCGCGGACGTTGCCCGCGAAGGCCGGCGGCTGCTGCGGTGGCGTCGCGATCAACGGCACCCCCGAGGGCTTCCCGTCCTCGTCGTAGAGCGACAACTTCTCGTGCGCTCCCTTGCGCAGCACGATGACGCGCTCGCGCTCGATGCTCACGACCTTCGCCTCATCCATGAGCGTGTCGTCTTTCCGAAAAACCTTGCGTTCACGGGTGGTCAGGATCTCGATCGTGGCCGTTGATTTGACGTCGTTTCCTGAAACAATCGTCGCTATGAGCTTCGCCTGAAGCGGAGATTCTTCAACGACATCAGGAAGTTCTGTCTCCACCGGCGCGACTGGCGCGTCCTCGAGCGCCGCCTTGAACAGGTTGCGGTCGAGGATCGGCCTGTAAGCGTCGAATGTTCGGGGGGCGGATGCGGGGGGAGGCGCGGGCGCCCCGACGCGGGCACCCGCCATGAAATCCGGTGATGGCTTGCGAATGTTATTGACGATGTTCGCGGCGACGTAGGCGCACAAAACCACGAGCACCAGGTTCAAGGCGCCGAGCAAGTTCTTCGTCGTCAGTTGAAACAAACGGTCCATAACCGTTTCGCGGAAGTCTATCGCAGGAAATTTCCAGGGTCAACGAACACTTCCGGCTCCTAACGCGAGTTGTGTCGAAGGGATGCATGCTAAGCAACCGGCTTTTCAGACGAACATCCCGGGGGATCGATAGTGCCACCCGGGCGGATCGGCGTATAATACCTGAAGACCGTACGGGAAATGGAATTAGGGACCGATTAGATCCCCGTTAGATGGGCCTAAGCCCCGCCGAATCCCCCCTTTCCCTCTTTTCGGCCGCACGGGGCCATCGTAGTAGCCCGGAAAATGTCCGGACCGGAGGGAAGCATGACAGCGCTGTCCAGGGGCCGATTCGCACGAGGCGGCTGGCGGTGGCGAATCTGGGGGCCCCTTCTGGCCGTCGTCGCGGTGCTCGCCCTTGAGGCGCGGCTCCAGGAGACCGGCTGGCTCCGGCGGGAGCCGCTGCTGACCATGTCGGTGCCGGCCTACAATTCCTGGCTGCGCTTCGGAGCCGCCGAGGTGAACATCGCCCTCGCAGCGGACGCCTGGCCCACGACGCTCCAGGTCAGCCTTCGCCGCATCGGACCGGATGGGGCGCAAGGTGAGATCGACATGACGGAGCAGTTCGCGGCGGTCGAGAACGGCGCGATCGGGAACCTAACCGGACTGGCGGCTGGCCGCTATGCCATTCGGGCCCGCGTGTTCGGACAACCCGAGGGGCGATCGGACGTTCTCATCGAAGAAGACGTCAGCCTCGATTTGATGGTTCCCCAGTTGCCCGTCCTGGACCTGGCCTGACCCTCTCCGTTCGCCGCACCTCCGCTTCATTTGCCTTGAGGAACATCTCGATTCGCCTCGCGGACTTGGCATCCAGCTCCGTAAATCGGAGCCCCATGCCAGGCGCGGTTTTTGATCGCACTTCGAAAGCCTGGATCCAGAGCACCTCGGCGCTCGTCTCGATGGGAGGGAGCTCCCGCTCGATGGGGAGTTGGAGCCTGAGCTTGGAGCCCACCGGCCTCGGATTCGTAGTCTGGACGAACAGGCCTCCGAGGCTCAGGTTGCGCACGTGACCGGTGAAGAAAAGCTTCTTGCTCTCGCCGCTCACCTGGAGCGTACGAAAAAGCACCCGGCGGTGCAGGCGCTGCTCTTCCGGCGCCTTCGCCTGATCGTCCGCCCCGTCTGCGCTCATCCGGAATCCTTGCAAGAGTTCACGGGGCAAGAGTCCACGGGGGAAGAGCTCACGGGGGACGAGCTCACGGGGGAAGAGCTCACGGGGCAAAATTTCCTGAGGCAAGAATTCATGGGGCGAAAGTTCCTGGGGCAAAAATTATCGGGGCAGAAGCTCCCGGCCCGATGTCGCTGGGGGGGGGCCGGAGTCCCGGGGGGAGACCAGCATACCGGAGGGGCGGGCGCGTTTCACGTGGCTTTTTCACGCGGGGGTCGCCATCCCGCTGCTTCGGCGAGGGGGCGGCCTGGTCCGGGGAAAATCGCCCTCCAGGGTTGACCTTGGCGGTCCCGGTCCCCACCTTACTCCCGGGTTCGGACCGGATTTCCAGGTCCGGCGCTATTCTTAATAAATTCAATGGGTTAGGTGAACTTCTCCGAGGCGGGAAGGCCCGCCAGAGGCTGTGTCATGAGAAAGGATCTCTACGAAGTCCTCGGCGTCAAGCCCGCCGCGAGCAGTTCGGAGATCAAGGGCGCTTACCGCAAACTTGCCCGGAAGTATCACCCGGACGTCAATGCGGATGACAAGAAGGCGGAAGACAAGTTCAAGGAGATCAGCGAAGCCTACAGCGTGCTCGGCGACAAGGAGAAGCGGGCCGAGTACGATCAGTTCACCCGCATGCGCGCCGAGGGGTTTCCGGGCGGCGTGGGGGCAGGATTCGATTTCAGCGCTTTCGAGGCGGGTGACGCCGGAATCGAGGAGATCCTCTCCGAGCTCTTCGGCAGCGGCCGTTTCGGAAGGCCCGGGGCCGGCTCAGAGGGCGGTCGCGGCGGGGTGCGAGCGGCGAGGGGCCAGGACTTCGAGACCCGGATCGATCTTACCTTCGAGGAAGCGGTTCTGGGGGCGCAGAAGTCTCTGGACATCGTCGTGCCGAAGGGGTGCGTCGCCTGCAACGGGAGCGGTCGGGCCGCCGGGAAACGCGCCTGCGGGATCTGTGGCGGCCGGGGGCTCACGGACAACGCGGAGACGGTGCGCGTGCGCATTCCTCCAGGCGTCGAAGATCGGCGCCGCATTCGCGTTCCCGGAAAGGGCGGCGCCGGCAGGGGAGGCGGTCCGGCGGGGGCGTTGTACCTTCTTCCACGTGTGGCGCCCCATCGCGTCTTCCGGCGGGAAGGGCGGGATATCGTCATGGAGCTTCCGCTCAGCTTCCCCGAAGCAGCCCTGGGCGCAAAGGTGGCGGTTCCGACGCTCACCGGGCCCGTGACCATGACGATTCCGTCGGGCACCCAGGGAGGACAGAAGCTCCGGCTCGCGGGGAAGGGCGTCCCGGCCTCGAGCCGAAAGGGGGCGGGAGATCAGATTGTCGTGATACGAATCAGCATTCCGCGCAGCCTCGATACACGTTCCCGGGAGATCATCGAGGAACTGGCGCGCCTCCAGCCTGGCGTGAAGGAACGGGAACCATGAGAATTCTCGTGGGAAGCGGCTGGGAGATCGACAGCCCGAGCCTCGGGATGCACCATCTCGCCGGGTGGGTGCTTCGTGAGAAATCAGCGCTGATGAGTGCTTATGACGGCGCGTGGCGACCGTCGATCGACGTATTCGAGTCCGAGGAGAGCATCCTGGTGATCGTCGAACTGGCGGGTGTGAACCGCGATGAGATGACCATCGAGCACGAGGGCGAACTGCTCCGAATCGCGGGCCGGCGACGGGACCCGCACACGCTATACCGGGCGGGCCTGAAACGCTGCCATCAGATGGAGATCGATTACGGACCCTTCGAGCGCGTCATCCGCGTAACTGCCCCCGTTGATCGCGAACGGATCGAGGCGGTGCACGAGAACGGATTCTTGAAGATAATCTTGCCCAAGAAGGAGAAGGATCTGGCGAGACGAATCGATATCCTGTGACCCGGATCGCCCGATTTCGGATTGCCCGATTTCGGATTGCCAAGGAAGGCGGAAGATGACCGAACGTGAAGCCAGGGATGCAAAGGACCGCCCGTCGAAGGACGTGGATCTGGACGAGGATCTGACAGAGGCCCCGGTGCCCGAGGTGGCGCCGATCCTTCCGCTCAGAAACGTCGTGGTCTACCCCTTCACCGTGACTCCGATCATCGTCGTGAGCGACTCGTCGAAGAAGATCGTCGACGACGCGATGGTGGGCGACCGCATCGTGGGGCTCGTGACGATGAAGGACCCCGAAGGCGCGCCCACGGATCCCGAAGTTCTGCACGAAACCGGGACCATCGGACGCATCCTCAAGATGCTCAAGTTTCCCGATGGAACCCTCCGGCTGCTGGTGCAGGGTTACCGCCGATTCCGGGTGGGCGAGATCGTGGCACGGGACCCTTATCTTCGCGCACGTGTGACTCCCGTCGATGAGATCGAGGACGACTCCATCGAAACGCAGGCCCTCTTCAGGCACCTGTCGTCGCAGTTTCAGAAGCTCATCGAGGCCTCCTCGTCACTCCCGCAGGAGCTGCAGGTGCTCGTGGGGAACATCAGCTCCCCCGGGCGACTGGCCGATCTGGCGGCCTCGAGCCTCGACATTCCCCTCGAACAGAAGCAGCTCGCCCTCGAGACGCTCGAGGTCAGGCGGAGGCTCGAGCAGATGGTGAAAGTGATCGGGCGCGAGCTGGAGCTGACGCGCGTCGAGTCCCAGATCCAGGAACAGGTCCAGTCGGAGATGAGCAAGAGCCAGCGGGACTACCTGCTCCGCGAGCAGCTCAAGGCGATCCAGAAAGAACTGGGTGAGGGCGACGAGCGCGAGAATGAATTCCAGGAAATCCAGCAGAAGATCGACGAGGCGCAGATGCCCGAGGAGGCCCGCCGCGCTTCAGGCAAGGAGCTGGAAAAGCTCCGCCGGCTGCCGCCGGGGGCGGGTGAGTACGGTGTAATCCGCACCTACCTCGACTGGATGGTCAGCATGCCCTGGAGCAAGCGCACGGAGGACAACCTCGACATCGCGCATGCTCGCCAGGTGCTGGACGAAGATCACTACGATCTCGAGCGGGTGAAGGATCGGATACTCGAGTACTTGGCCGTCCGGAAGCTCAAGCTCGACATGAAAGGGCCGATCCTCTGCTTCGTCGGCCCGCCGGGCACCGGTAAGACGAGCCTTGGCCGCTCGATCGCCCGGGCGCTGGGGCGGAAGTTCGTCCGCCTTTCGCTGGGCGGCGTCCATGACGAGGCCGAGATCCGCGGGCACCGTCGCACTTACGTCGGCGCGCTTCCGGGGCGCATTCTCCAGGGCCTCCGCAAGGCGGAGAACGCCAATCCCGTCGTGGTGCTCGACGAGATAGACAAGGTCGGGACCGACTTCAGGGGCGATCCCGCCTCGGCGCTCCTCGAAGTGCTCGACCCCGAGCAGAACAACAGCTTTTCGGATCACTATCTCGAAGTGCCCTTCGATCTGTCGAAAGTGCTGTTCATCACGACCGCCAACCTGCTCGACCCGATCGCGCCGGCCCTCCGCGACCGGATGGAGGTGCTGGAGCTGCCCGGTTACACGGCCGAGGAAAAGCTGGAGATCGCGAAGACCCACCTGATCCCGAAACTCCTGCGTGAGCACGGCCTGACGGCGGAACAGTTGACCATCGAGGACGCAGCCGTCGAGCGCGCCGTGTCGCAATACACCCGCGAGGCGGGCCTCAGAAACCTCGAGCGCGAGCTGGCGTCGCTCTGCCGCAAGGCCGCACGCCGGATTGCCGAGGATGAGGCGCAGACGGTGCATATAGGAGCGGGAGAGATCGAGACCCTTCTCGGCCCCCCGAAGTACTGGAACGAGCGTGTCGAGCGCATGCAGGCGCCGGGGGTGGCGATCGGCCTGGCCTGGACCCCGCAGGGTGGCGACATTCTGTTTGTCGAGTCGAGCCAGGCGCCGGGCAAGAAGTCCCTCAAGCTCACGGGGCAGCTCGGCGATGTGATGAAGGAGTCGGCCGAGGCCGCGCTTTCCTATGTGCGGTCGAACGCCGAGGCGCTCGGCATCGATCCTGATTTCTTCGCGACCACTGACCTGCACATCCACGTGCCGGCAGGCGCCATTCCCAAGGACGGGCCCTCGGCGGGCGTGACCATGGTCAGCTCGATCGTCTCGCTACTGACCGGCAGGCGTGTGCGCTCGGACGTCGCGATGACCGGCGAAATCACTCTCCGCGGCAAGGTCCTGCCGGTGGGCGGCATCAAGGAGAAGATGCTCGCGGCGCGGCGGGCGGGGATAAAGCGCGTGATCCTGCCGCTCAGAAACGAAAAGGATCTTGCCGAGCTCCCCGAGTCGGTGCGTTCAGAGATGACCTTCCATCCGGTGGAGCGGCTCGACGAAGTGCTAGCCCTTGCGCTCGAGGATGGGGCCGAGCGGTCGACCCAGCCTTCGCCGGCAAGCCGCCCGGGCCCGGTAGTCCGGCCGGTTCTCTCCTGAGAGAATCTTCGCCGCCTGGCCGCGTTTTGGGCCCCATAATTGTTGACAACCCGCGAAGCTCGTTTATATAGTGGCCCACCTTGATCGCGCCTCGGTACGCCGGCCCGTGCCCAGGCAACCCCTGACATGAAAGCCCACACTGGTCCCGCGCCCTCTGGCCGCGCGTGGGGGGGTAGGGTGCCTCGAGGAGAAGGTTTTGAGGAAGCGAGACCTCGGGAAGTTCAAGACTCTCCTGACCGAGGAGAAGAAGCGCATCCTGCAGAACGCCCTCCGGACGGCGGATCGCAACGTGACGATCGATGCGGATGACGTGCCCGATATCGTCGATCTCGCCACGAGCGATTTGAATCTGAACCTGAATGTCGAGATTCGGGAGCGCGAGCGCCATCTGGTGGGCAAGATCGACGAGGCGCTGTCGCGGATCGAGGACGGAAGCTTCGGCACCTGCGACGAGTGTGGCGAGGCGATCCAGATGGCCCGCCTCCAGGCGCGGCCGATGACGACGCTGTGCATCAGGTGCAAGGAAGAGCAGGAAGAGCTTGAAAAGCGCGGCGCGGGCCGTCGTGAGGACGAGGACGACCGGTTTCCGATCAAGCCGCTCGCATCAAGCAACGATTGAGGGAGAGTTCGCTGGCTCGGCGCGGGCCGCGCGATCGGGCATCAGGCAATGGCGCCGGGATTCATCAGGCCGGCCCACCAACAGGGAGGGAGAGAGTTTGTTCGTCGCATCCAAGATCTTTCTGACGAAGGGAGTTGGGAGGCATCGGGAGAAGCTCTCCAGCTTCGAGCTGGCGCTCAGAGACGCCAAGATCGCGCAGTACAATCTGGTCCGCGTCTCGAGCATCTTCCCGCCCAAGTGCAAGCTGGTCTCGGCCCGTGACGGGTTGCCCTTTCTCTCGGACGGGCAGATTGTCTACTGCGTGCTGAGCGAGAATGCGACCAACGAGCCCCACCGTCTTCTCGCGGCGGGCGTCGGTCTCGCTCTTCCGAAGGACGACTCGCAATACGGCTATCTCTCGGAGCATCACAGCTTCGGCGAGACGGAGAAGAAGGCCGGCGACTACACCGAAGACCTGGCGGCGGAAATGCTGGCGACGGTGCTGGGCGTGGACTTCGATCCGAACAAGAGCTACGACGAGCGCAAGGACATCTGGTCCATCTCGAGCGAGATCGTGAAGACATACAACGTCACGCAGTCGGCAATCGGCGACAAGGGCGGCAAGTGGACCACTGTCGTCGCCGGGGCGATCCTGGTCCCCTAGCGGCCACTTTTCCACGCCTCCTCGCGAACGATGGACCCTTTGGCCTGGCCTGGCCGCAGAGCAGGGCGCGGCTGGCCATTCCCTGCGACGCGCCTCCGCTCGCCCCAGACCCCGGGCGCACGGAGGCGCTTTCCTTTTTTCCCTCCCTTTGCCACCCCTGGCCGGGGCTTCGCCCGAACTTGAATGCGGCCCACCTGCGGTCCGCGCGCGGTTTTGTTCCGGGCCAGCCACCGACGACCCATCGACCAGCCGCCGAAAGGAACCGGTTATTCAGCAGCCCGCCTTTCAGTTTGGAGCGCGCCCGGGCCGGCGCAGCCGGACCCTCGCGGCGGTGCTGGTCGCCGTTCTGTCGGGACTTGGGGCCTGCAATCCCGAGACCCAGGAGGCCGAGAGGGCGGAGAGGCGTCCCACCTGGAACCGGAAGTTCCACGGAGAGATGCTTGCGCTCGGCGCTGACGCGCAGACGGCCCTGATGGTTGTTGGAACAGCCCCTGACGTGAAGGAGCGGGGCGAGGATCACATCTACGCGCTGGACGGCGAGGGGACGGTGCTCTGGGAGGAACCCCTCGACAGGCGGCTCCTGCGCATCGCGGTCGCGGGCGACGGCTCGCGCATCGTGGCCACCCTCGTGGACGGGACGCTCCTCGCCTGGAACGCCCATGGCGAGAGGCAGTGGGACGGGACCTGCGCCGGACTTCCGGAAATCTCCCGTTCGGGAGATCGGATCGTCTGCTGGAACTCGGGTGAGGAGTCGGTCGGCGGGATCGCCATAGAGGCACTGGACGGTCGGGGGCGACGGCTGTGGTCCTTCGATGATCCCGGCGGAATCTGGGACATGGCTATCGCGGAGGACGCCGGGACGGTCGCCGCGCTGACCTCGGCGGGCAACGTGATTGTGCTCGACGGACGCGGACGCCTGCTCTGGCGGAAGGAAATCGGTGTGCTGGTGGGAACGGTGGCCCTGGCCCCGGGCGAGGACCCCACGATTGCCGTCGGCACCGGGATCGAGGGAGAAAGCGTGGCGGTCTACGATCGTGCCGGAAAAGAAATCTGGGCCGCCGGCGTACCCGGCGGCACCGACACGATCGCCCTCAGTGAGAATGGCGCCATCGCGGCGATGGGAAACAACACGGTCCTCGGTCAGAGGGTGTACGTGTATGACGGCGAAGGGACGCTCAGCTGGAAGTTTCAGCTCGATCGTCCCGCACGCGAGCCGGTTCGTGTGCGGATCAGCCGTTCCGGTGATCGCGTTTTCGCCACGCTGCAGGACGAGGGCCAGCCTACGATGCTGGGCTGGGACAGCCACGGAGGCGTCATCGCGCGCGTGCGCTTCGGCGCCGATGTGGTCGAGTACGCCCTCTCGGACAAGGGAGATCGCCTTGCGGTGATCACCGCGGGCGGGAAGCTCCTCTATTATGATCTGCACGCCGACCGCGAGGAAGCGCTTCGATGACGCGCAATCACCATGAGATCGACGCCGGTCGGGTCGAGGCGGCGCTTGCCGCAGACGACCCGAAGGCGGTCCTGCGCCTTATCGAGGAGCGGCACCCCGCGGACATCGCCGACGCCATCGAGCCGCTTCCCGAGACGCTGAAGCGGCGGGTCTTCGAGCTGCTTGATCCCGAAACCGCTGCGGATGTGCTCGTCGAATTGAACGATCCGAGCCGCGAGGAGATTCTCGAAGAGACCAGCCCCGCGCGCCTGGCGGAGATCGCCGGCGAGATGGAATCGGATGACGCCGCGGACCTGATCGCCGAACTACCGCGCGAGACGGCTGCACTCGTGCTCCGGAACATGGGGCGCGAGGAGATGGAGACGGTCACCGAGCTTCTCCGCTATCCCGAGGACACCGCCGGCGGCATCATGAAGCGCGAGCTGCTCGCCATTCCCGAAGACGGGACGGTGGCGCAGGCCGTGCGCGCGCTGCAGGGGCTGGCCCAGCAGGGGGAAGTAGAGGACATCCACAACGTCTTGGTCGTTGATCGCGAGGGGCGGCTCGTCGGCATTATTCCTCTGGGCCGCCTTTTGCTCGTGGATGGCGCGACGCCCATTCGCAAGGCCATGAACCTGGATCCGGTGAGGGTCGAAACCGGCGTCGATCAGGAAGAGGTGGCAAGCATCTTCAAGAAATACAATCTCGTGTCGCTCCCGGTGGTGAACGCCGGCGGCCGGCTGGTCGGCAGTATCACGGTGGACGACGTCGTGGACGTCCTCGAGGAAGAATCGATCGAGGACATGCTGCTGATGAGCGGGGTGGACGAAGACGACCGGATTTTCTGCCCCCCCTCCCAAAGCGTGCGCAAACGCCTTCCCTGGCTCTACATCAATCTCGCGACAGCGCTTATCGCCGTCAGCATCGTGGCGCTGTTCGAGGACACCATCTCCCGGATGGTCACGCTGGCGGTCTTTCTTCCGGTCGTTGCGATGCTCGGGGGCAACACGGGCATGCAGACGCTCACGCTCATCACGCGGGGGATCGCGATGGGCGAGGTCGGCTGGAACAATATCTGGCGCGCGCTGGCGAATGAATCGCTCGTGGCCCTGGCCAACGGCGTCGCCGTCGGCACGGTAATGGAGATCGGCACCTACCTCTGGCGGGGCGACTGGATGCTTGGATGCGTGATCGGCCTTGCGCTTATCGCGAACATGTTCGTGGCAGGCACTGTCGGGACGCTCACGCCGGTGGTTCTCAAGAGGATGAGGATCGATCCCGCGGTGGCGTCGGGGATCATCGTAACGACCTTCACCGACGCTTTCGGGTACTTTTCATTCCTCGGGCTGGCCACCCTTGCCCTCGAGTACCTGGGCCTTTGAACCGCGCGTGTTGACAGCAGGCCCGGACCCCTCTTAACATCTCAACCACTGGTCAATCTCTGGCCGGGCCGGGGCCAGGCTCGGGCGGCGCCCTGCGGGGCGCCGGCTCACTTTCCATCCCTCCAATTCGACACAGTCCTCCCCCCGCCTCCGAGGGGCCTGCTGGTCGGGACGGGCGTAGCGATGCTCAACCGGTTTCTCGGTCTCATCTCACGCGACCTCGCCATTGATCTCGGGACCGCCAATACCCTCGTGTTCGCCAAGGGCGAGGGGGTGGTTTGCAGCGAACCCTCGGTTGTGGCGGTCCGGGTGGGCGAGCGCGGAGCGCAGAAGGTTCTTGCGGTCGGCCGCGAAGCGAAGGAGATGCTCGGACGCACGCCGTCCACGATTCAGGCGATCCGCCCCATCCGTGACGGGGTCATCGCGGATTTCGAGGTCACCGAGGCGATGCTCCGGTACTTCATCCGCAAGGCCCACGATCGCTCGAGCTTCGTACGGCCGCGAATCATCATCGCGGTCCCTTCCAACATCACCCCCGTCGAGAAGCGCGCGGTTCGCGAATCGGCGGAATCGGCAGGGGCCCGCGAGGTGTATCTCATCGAAGAGCCCGTGGCCTCGGCGATCGGCGCCGGCCTGCCCGTCACGGAGCCGTCTGGCAACATGATCGTGGACATCGGCGGGGGAACGACCGAGGTCGCGGTCATCTCCCTGGGCGGGATCGTCCAGGCAAGAAGCGTGCGCGTCGCCGGCGACAAGATGGACGAAGCCATCGCCAGCCACATCAAGAAGAAATACAACCTGCTCATCGGCGAGCAAACCGCCGAACAGGTGAAGATCGAGATCGGCTCCGCCTTCCCCGATGACGATCCGCGAGAGATGGAAGTGAAGGGGAGAGACCTCATCGACGGCGTGCCGAAGACCGTCCTCGTCAACGCGGACGAGGTGCGAGAGGCGCTTGCCGAGCCGCTTGCCGCAATGGTCGAGGCGGTCGCCCTCACCCTCGAAAAGGCGCCGCCGGAACTCAGCGCCGACATCGTCGACCGCGGAATTGTTCTGGCTGGCGGAGGCGCGCTGCTGCGGAATCTCCCCGCGCTGTTACGGGAGAAGACCGGGCTTCCCGTCATCCTGGCCGAAAACCCCATGCACTGCGTGGTGCTGGGGGCGGGCAAGGCCCTGGACGAGATGGAGATCTTCCGCGAGTTGCTCGACTATTGAACAGCGGGTCCGGATTGCGGGCCTGCGAGAACCGGAGGTCACCGTTTCATGCGCATGCGCTTCCTGCCCCCGGGCGGCCCGGTAGCGGCCGTTCCGGCGATACTTCTGTCCGTCTTCCTCATTCTCGGGCCGGCCTGCAAGCCTCGAGACGATTCCAGATCCGAGCCCAAGCGCGAACGGGCGACGAAAGCCGAGAAGCGCGAGGCGCCCCCGTCGGAGCGGCGGGGGAACGGGCCGCTGCAGATCGTGGAGGTTCCCCCCTTCGTCACCCTGGCGAAGGAGCTGAACCCGGTGGTTGTGAACATCAGCACCTCGCGGAGCTTCGAAGGCTCCCAAATGCAGCAGTTCCACACCCCCTTCTCCGGCCCCGAGGGAGAAAACCCCTTCGGGGAGTTCTTCGAGCGATTTTTCGAGAACCTTCCACAGGGAATGCGCAAGCAGACGAGCCTCGGTTCGGGGTTCATCATCGATAAATCGGGACTCGTCGTCACCAACAACCACGTGATCGAAAAGGCCGACGACATCAAGGTGACCACCTCTGACGGGAGCGTCTATCCCGCGAAGGTCAAGGGCATGGATCCCAAGACGGACGTGGCGCTCATCCAAATCGAGCCAAAGGGCGATCTGCCCGAGGCCACGCTGGGGAACTCGGACGAACTCGAGATCGGGGAGTGGGTGATGGCCATCGGCAATCCCTTCGGCCTCGGCCACACCGTCACGGCGGGCATCGTGAGCGCGAAGGGGCGTGTGCTCAATTCGGGTCCCTACGACGACTTCATCCAGACCGACGCCTCGATCAACCCGGGAAACTCCGGCGGGCCGCTGTTCAACATCCGGGGCGAGGTCGTGGGCATCAACACCGCGATCGTCGCGCAGGGCCAGGGGATCGGCTTCGCAACGCCGGTGAACATGGCGCGGAAGGTCCTCGCGCAACTCAAGAAGTCGGGAAAGGTGGTGCGCGGCTGGATGGGCGTTTCGATCCAGCGCATCGATCCGGCTATCGCCGAGAGCCTCGGGCTCGAGGATGCCAAGGGTGCCCTCGTGGCGGACGTCATGAAGGGCGGACCGGCGGACAAGGCCGGGATCAAGCGGCGTGACGTGATCATCGAGTTCAAGGGCGAAGAAGTCGGTGATTTCCACAACCTGCCGGCCATGGTGGCCGAGGTGGATCCCGGCACCGAGGTAGAGATCAAGCTTCTCCGCGACGGGAAGGAAAAGTCAGTTTCGGTGATGGTCGACGAGATGAAGGATGAGCGGCAGGCGAAAGCCGACCCCTCGCCCAAGGTGGACGCGGTCGGCCTCAAGGTCAAGGAGCTTGACGAGTCGCAGGCGGAGCGGCTGGGACTCGAGAAGCAGACGGCCGTGGGGGTGGCGGAAGTGAAGCCCGGAACCGCCGCCGACGAGGCGGGCATTCA
>JAUYMQ010000647.1 GCA_030698575.1 Deltaproteobacteria bacterium | reverse complement strand
GGGGGACTGCTTCGTCGCTTCGCTCCTCGCAGTGACATGCAGCCGGGAGACTGCTTCGTCGCTTCGCTCCTCGCAATGACAGGCGGCGAGGAGTCGGGGCGCGGGGACCTCAGGCCCCTGCGTGCCAGTAGCCGTGAAAACTCAATGGGACGTGGTGATCGAGATGGATGATCGCCTGCGGGCCCTGGAAGAGTCCCTCGGCGTCGAGGATGGCGATGTAGCTGTTGCGGGTGTGGCTGCTGTAAACCTCGGTGAGAATCCAGCCGGGCTCGCGCTTCGGATCGTCGGCGTACCAGTAGTAGGGGCGGGGGGCGAACACCGGCTCCCCGCAATAGTGCCCTTTGCCGAAATCATAGGACTCGGTCTCGCCGGACTCCATGTCGACGCGGATGATGCTCGAGTAGAGGATCTCGTTGCTTCCGGTTGCGGCGAAGTAGCCGTAGCGGTGGCGGTTGCAGGCCAGCCGGGGATTGACGATGGGGAACTCGTGGTTTCCCCGGTCGAGCACCTCGGTCTTGACGCGTTTCTTCTTCAGATTGATCACGTAGCGCCTGATCTGCCCGGGCGCCCCCCATTCCCCCATCCGCCCTTCCATGATGGCGTAGAGTCCCGGATCCTTTCCGATGAAGTGCTTGGCATCCTTGTAACCCACGAAGTCGGCGATGATCTCGTCGGCCTCCTCGTACGCGTTCAGTGTGTGCCACATCCACGCAGACTCGGTCTCGATCCGCACCGGCTCGGCGTCGCCCTCCCGCTCGATGATGAGCAGGATGTTTCCGTAGTGGTCCCGATAGTGGAAGGTGCCGGCGAAGCTGCTGGTTCCGAGCGCGAAGGAGAAGACGGAGACATCGACGGCGAGCAGGTTGAAGATGATGTGACGCTGCGACACGAAGAAGTCGTGCATGTAGGTTTCGCGCGGCATCTCGAGCACCCGGTGGCGCGCGAGCCGCCCGTCGCGATCAAATGTGGTCACGTGCAGCTTCGACTCGGAGCCGTACTCGATGCCGAAGTGAATCCAGTCGCCGGTGGCGCCGTCGACCTTCCAGTGGGCGGCGAACACCGCCTTGTCATCGGGAAGCCCGAGGCGGCTCAGGCCCACCGTCTCGAGCGTGTCGGGGTTCAGCTCGTAGGGCTGGGCGCTCTCGTCGAAGGCGTAGAGGTGGTCGCCGCGGCGGATGACCGTCACCCCGGCCTGGTTGCCTATATTGGCGCCGATGTTCACGAGCCAGCCGCCTGGCCGCTGGGTCGTCCAGGTTTCATACTGGAAGCGGCCGCTGGCCTCCTCTTTCAGGAACTTCTCCGTCCGGACGAACCGGTTCTGGAATCGCGCCTTGCCGTTGCTAATGCGAATCGCCTGCACCATCCCGTCGCCGTCGAGAATGCATCGCTTGCGAAGCCCGTTGCGGTCGAACAGGCCGGGGCCGTTCCGGTAGAGCGTGCCCTGGAGGTCGCGCGATATCTGACCCTCGACCAGGGCGGGGTAGTCGAGCTCCTTCGTGAGCGAGGTGGCGAGCCCGACAAATGATTCGCCCTTGTCGAGGCTTGGGAAATCCGCGCCGTCCAGCGGCAGGTCACCCGCGCTGCACCCTGCCAGCAACGCGGCCCCGCTTGCGGCCCCTGCCGCCTTCAGAAACCCCCGGCGGCTCACCTCCCTCCCCATTGCTCCCTCCCGCTAAAATATTGGGGTCAGGTCTAAAACTTTAGCTGCGTGGACTGATCGGCCGGAAACATGGGCTCAAGAGCTTCATCGACTAAAATTTAAGACCTGACCCCGGGAATTTTAGCTGGGAGGGGGTCGAGAGCGAAAGGGCGAAGTTGCCGTCGGGAGACGGGAACCAGCCGGTAGGGCTGAGCCCGGCGCCCCGGAGGAGCCGCGAGACCGATTTGCACGTGTACTTCCGGCTGATCTCGGTGAGGATGCTCTCCCCGCGCAGGAACTCGAAGGTCCGCCCCAGCTTGCCCACGCGCACGCGCAACGAGCTCTTCGCCCGCAGGTGCATCTCGATCTGCGATTCACGCGAGCGCCAGAAGGCGATGTGCTCGAAAGCGTCGAGGTCGAAGTCTGCGTTCAACTCACGGTTGAGGACGTTCAGGACGTTCAGATTGAATTCGGCGGTCACGCCCGCCGTGTCGTTGTAGGCAGCCTCGAGCACGGCCCTGGGCTTCACCAGATCGGTTCCAAGGAGGAAGTGATCGCCCGGCGCCAGCCGGGATGAAAGATCCCGCATGAATTTGCGGCTGCGATCCGTATCGAAGTTGCCGATGGTGCTTCCCAGGAAGGCGACCAGTTTCCTTTCGCCCCGGGGAATTTCGGCCAGGTGACACTCGTAGTCGCCCACCACGCCGTGAACCCGAAGCCAGGGATATTCGTCGAGCAGGCTACTCGCGGTGTCGCGCAGCATCGATTCACTCACGTCGAACGGAACGTACCGGGTGCCCTTGCCGTTCCGCCCCACCACGTCGAGCAGGCTCCGCGTCTTGCGCGCGTCGCCGCTTCCCAGCTCGACCAGGTCGGAGGGCCGTGAGCGTTCCATGATCTCGGGCGCGATGCGATCGAGCAGCGCGTGTTCAGTTCGCGTCGGATAGTACTCGGGAAGGTCGCAGATGGCGGCGAAGAGCGTCGAACCGCGCTCATCGTAGAAGTACTTCGAGGGGATGTATTTCTGGCGGGCCGAGAGCCCGCGAAGGGCGTCTTCGGGAAGGCTCCACGATTCCCCCGGATCGAAGTGGACCTCGATCGAGAGCCGCTCCTTCGCCGGCCTTTCCGCGGGATGCGCCGCGCTGCTTGCCGCCGCCATGTTCAAACCACCCCCGCGCGGAACGCTTCGATCCATTTGCGCTGCGCTTCGGGATCGACCTCGCCCGGAACACCGACCCCCTTCTGCACCGCCGGCCGTTCGCCGACGCGATCAAGCCACCGCTGCAGGTGGGGCATGTTGTCGATCTCGACCTCGGCCCAGCCGTGAATCCTCACCCAGGGCCAGGCGGCTATGTCGGCGATGGAATAGTCGCCGCAAAGATAATCGCGGTCGGCCAGCCGGTTGTCGAGCACGCGGTAGAGCCGGAGCGTCTCGTTCTTGTAGCGATCGATTGCGAAGGGGATCTTCTCGGGTGCGTACCGCACGAACACGTGGGCCTGCCCCTGCATTGGGCCGATGCCGCCCATCTGGAACATGACCCACTGAATGACTTCCGAACGTCCCTTCGGATCACTGGGCAGAAGCCGCCCCGCTTTGTCGGCAAGGTAGATGAGGATGGCGCCTGATTCGAAAACGGTGAAGTCGCCCGCATCCTTGTCAACGATGGTGGGGATGCGTCCGTTGGGATTGAGCTTCACGTACCAGGGTTCGTGCTGCTGCCCGTCCTGAAGGCTGATAGGACGAACCGTGTACGGCAGGCCCAGCTCCTCGAGAAGGATGGAGACCTTCCAGCCGTTCGGGGTTGCGGCGGTGTAAAGCTCTATCATGGAGGAGATCCTCGTTGCTGCGAGCCGCCAGGAATGTCTCGGATGATGGATGTTGGGTGTCGGTGGGATCGACCAGGCTCCGCATAGGTAGCGCTATTCCGCCCGAAAAGCCAACCGGCCGGAGCCGCCCGATGTAACGGGAGCCACGAACCCTTGATGGTGGGATGCCGCGCGCGACGGGCAGGTTTCCGAATCCGTCGGCGCGGCGACGGTTCGCACTGCACTCGGATATGTAGGAATAGTCCTACAAAATGGCCGTCGGCACTCTGCCAGGAGGCGATGAAGGCTCGATTTGGCAGGGTTTTTCTCTTCGCCAGTGCCCCCCCGTGATACACTCCCGCGCCATCGTTGCATAAACTTCCCGACCCTAAACCTCCTGGGACGGAGCGCTCCATCCATGGACCAGTGGATGAAAGCTGCGGTCCGCCTCGGTGTCCTCTTCGCGGGCATCGCACTCTCCTTTTCCCCGGCGCTTGCCTCGGTCACGGTCGTCGAGACCAGCTTCGACGCCGAAACCTGGATCGAGAACAAGGAACCCATCCGCGTTCGTTTCGACCGCATGCCCGATCCCGCCGAGGGGAGAATCGCCATCTTCA
>JAUYMQ010000643.1 GCA_030698575.1 Deltaproteobacteria bacterium | reverse complement strand
GCCAGGCGAACGGCCGGGAGCACCCTTCGCACCGCCTTCGGCGCGCTGCTCGTCGTCGTGAGCCTCCAGATGCTCTTTTTCCACCCGAAGCCCCGCCCTGGCGAACCGCCCCTGCCTGCCTGGGCCCTCTTTCTCTTGATCGGGCTGCTTTCGGGAGCCGTGTCCTTCTTCTTCGGGGTGGGAGGCGGAATCGCCGCCGTCCCCCTGCTCGTCAGCCTGGGCCGGCTTCCCATCCATCAGGCCGTCGGGACCTCGAGCCCCCTCATCGTTTTTCTGGCCATCTACGGAACCATCCGGAACGTCCTTCTGGGGCAGCAAGAGGCGGTGCTGCCGCCGCACTCCTGGGGCTACGTGAATCTGCTGGCGGCGGCCTGCCTCATGCCGACGAGCATCCTGATGGCCCGCGTGGGCGCGAACCTCGCCAACGTCGCATCCGCGACGCTGCTCCGGCGGCTCTTTGCCGCGCTCGTGGGGATCGAGGGTGTGAGAATGGCGCTGCTTTGACGGGAAATAATCCCTTGAAAGGCCGTTCGAACCTTACCTATCTTCTAGCCCGACTTGGTCCGGCCCGGGGCGCGGCTTCCATCGTGAACGCCGGCCCGGGGCCTGGCGTGAGAGGGGGGATCATTGCCAGAAAAAAACGGGGCTGGGCCAGAAAAGAACGGGGCTGAGAAGGTCCGCGTCCGGTTCGCTCCGAGTCCAACGGGAAGCCTGCACCTGGGGAGCGCCCGGACGGCGCTCTTCAACCATATCTTCGCCCGCCACAACGGGGGCGTCTTCGTGCTCCGGATCGAGGATACCGATCTGTCCCGGTCGACCGAGGATTCCGCCGCCGGAATCGTCGATGGACTCGCGTGGCTCGGCCTGGACTGGGACGAGGGGCCTGTCTACCAGTCGCGCAGGATGGACCACTACCGCGCGGCAGTGGAGGATCTCCTCGGACGTGGGCGCGCCTACCGATGCGTCTGCACGCCGGAGGAGCTGAAGCAGCGCCGGGAGGAAGCCAAGAAGGACGGACGCCCCCCCGGCTACGACGGGCGATGCCGCGATCGGAAGGACGTCCCGTCGGGCGCTCCGGCGGCGGTCCGGTTCCGGACCGAAACGGAAGGCGAGACGCGATTCGAGGATCTGGTCAAGGGGCCGCAGACCAAACGGAATGCGGAAATCGATGACTTCGTCATTCAAAGAACGGATGGAACGCCTATCTTCTATCTCTCCGTGACGGTGGATGACGCGGAGATGGCGATTACCCATGTCATCCGGGGCGACGATCACATCCCGAACACCTTCAAGCAGATCCTCCTCCTCCAGGCGATGGATTCTCCCCTCCCCCACTTCGCGCATCTCCCGCTCATCCACGGTCTCGACAAGGGGCGGCTCTCGAAACGGCACGGGGCCACGAGCATCCAGTCCTACCGTGAGCAGGGGTATCTCCCCGCGGCCATGAACAACTACCTGGCGCGGCTCGGTTGGTCGGCCGGCGACCAGGAGGTCTTCACGCGGGAAGAGCTCGTCGAGAAGTTCCGGCTCGGGGACGTCGGGAAAAGCCCTGCGATCTTCAATCCCGAGAAGCTGCTCTGGCTGAACGCCCACCATCTCCGCGAAATGCCTGTTGCCGAGATGGCCGCGCTCGTCCGCCCCTTTCTGGAAGCGACAGGCGTTCCCCGCATTGGCAGCCCGGAAGGGCGTGACGAGAAGTGGCTCGAGCGCGCGGTCGATGCCCACAAGGAGCGCAGCCGCACGCTCGTCGAGATGGCCGAGAGCCTCGCGCCCTACCTCGCGGACGAGATCACGTACGAACCGGCCGCGGAGAGAATGCTCACCGAGGAGATCACCGGCCCGCTCGCGGAGGCGGCGGCGAGGATCTCCGGAATGACCGACACCCGCCCCCCGGCGATGGAGCCGGTTCTGCGCGAAATCGCCAAACAGTACGGCATGAAGCTCGGGCAGGTGGCGCAGCCCATTCGCGCGGCGCTCGTCGGAAAGAAGGTGAGCCCGGGAATCTTCGACGTCATCGCGCTCATGGGCCGGGAGAAGACGCTTAGCCGCATCCGCCGGGCCCTCGAGCATGTCCGCGCGGCCGGGAAAACGAAGTCAGAGTAGCCACCGGCGCATTGGCAAAGGGACAGTCCCCCTTTTCGCCCATGGTTGCCAGGCGGGGCGGGCGTTGCTATAAATGCCGCTCTGCTGGGGGATCGTCTAGCGGCAGGACGCCGGGTTCTGGCCCCGGTAACCTAGGTTCGAATCCTAGTCCCCCAACCAAGAATTCTACGCACCGCACGCGCCGTTACGGTCCCTTCGTCTAGCGGTTAGGACACCGGCCTCTCACGTCGGTAACACGGGTTCGATTCCCGTAGGGACCACCATCTAGAGCCCGCGAGCCTGCCCTCGCAGCGCGAGCCCGTCGGGGGATCCCTGGCGGGCTCGTCTTATTTGGAGGCGCCATGCCGACCATTCCCCGGTCCGGGCAACCGCTCCACCCCCCGGCCGCGCCATGAGCAGGGTCGCTCCCTACGCCACCCAGGCTCTGACCAGCCCGCGCACGCGCGCGGCGAGGCGATGGATCGCCGAGCAGCGCCGCCTGCTCCGGCGGGAGCCGCATCGCGTCCTGTACTTCCACCAGGTTGACGACCCCTACAGCTACCTGGCGGCCCAGGCGCTCCGCCCCCTCCTCGACCGCTACGACGTCGTCCTCGAGCCTTGTCTGGCGGGACCACCTCCCGACGACGCAGCGCCGGAAAGAGCGCGCCTCGAAGCGCTGTCGCGCGAGGACGCGGCCGACGTGGCGCCGGGCTACGGGCTCGAGTTTCCGGCGCGAAGCGAAGCGCCCGCGCCTGGGGAGGTCGCGCTGGCCGCTGGGATGCTCCAGGGCGCCGTCGCGGCGGGAACCTTCGCCGACGCCGCGCCCCTTGTGGGAAGGGCGCTCTGGCGGGGCGAACGGGATTCGATCAAGACGCTCAGCAAAGATTTCGCGCCGGCCGACGCCGGGGCGACAGAGGCGGCGGTCGCAGCCGGGAGCGCGCTTCGCGCGCGGCTCGGCCATTACCTCGGCGCGATGTTCTACTACGGCGGCGAGTGGTACTGGGGGGTCGACCGCCTCTGGCACCTCGAGCGCCGCCTGCGCGCGCTCGGCGCGCATCGTGCCGGCGCTGTAACCGATCCGATCGTCTCCCGCCCCGATCTGACGAGCGCGCCTCACGTCACGCTGGACTTGCGCCACGCGGGCCGCCCCGGGGTCGAACCGGAGCTGCCCGATCGACGGGTGACGCTGGAATTCTACCCTTCGCTCCGGAGCCCCTACACGGCCATCTCGATGGAGCGGGTCTTCGCATTGCCGCGCCGCTATCCGATCGAGCTGGTGATCCGGCCGGTTCTCCCCATGGTCATGCGCGGTTTGCCGGTGCCGCGCGCGAAGCAGATCTACATCGTGCTCGACACGAAGCGCGAGGCCGAGGACGCCTGCGTCCCCTTCGGGCGCATCGCGGATCCCCTGGGGCGCCCCATCGAGCGCGCCTTCTCGCTCTTCGCCTGGGCGCGTGAGCGGGGGCGCGCAGCGGAGCTCCTGCAATCCTTTGCGCGATCGGCCTTCGCCGAGGGGATCGAAACAGGCACCGACGCGGGCCTGCGGCGGATCGTCGAGCGGGCGGGCCTCTCCTGGACCGAAGCCCTCGAGCATCTCGATCGGGAAGGGTGGCGCGAGGAGCTGGAGGAGAACCGGAAAACACTTTTTGAGATGGGGCTGTGGGGCGTGCCGAGCTTCAGGATCATCGGCGGCGCCGGCAAGACCGACTATCACACCTGGGGCCAGGACCGCCTGTGGCGCGTCGAGCAGGAGATCAGTCGGCGACTGGAAGGCTCGGAGTAGCGAGCGCGGGGGGGATTGCTTCGTCGCTGCATCTTGGAGATTCTCTCGGCCCACGCTACGCGTGGGACCTCGGGCCTCGCAATGACTTGCACGCCTTTGTCTTTGCGAGGCACCCCGCAGGGGTGCCGAAGCAATCCCCTTCGCGCTCGGCACCGGTGCTCTACCTGGCAGGGATTGTGACGGGAGCGTTGGCCAGGGGGATTGCTTCGTCGCTTCGCTCCTCGCAATGACAGATAGCGGGGATCACGTGGTGGGCTGCATCTCTCGCGAGGACGGAAGCCGCGGCGTTCACGCCTGCGAGGTGGCGTAGCGCTTGGCGAGATTCTCCACCGTCTCCGAGAACTCGCGCACGGTTCGTTCGATGATCACGGCCACGGGCTCCACCGCTTCGATGCGACCCGCCACCTGGCCCGAAAGCGCCACGCCCGCTTCCAGATCGCCTCCGAAATAGACCTGCTGGATACCCGCGGCCAGATCCATCATGGGATGCCCCTCGCCTCGCTCCAGCCGATCCGTGCGGGCGGTACGAAGCGCGCGCAGGGCCGGCCCCCCTTCGCAGCGCAGAAAAGAGGTGCCGGTCTCCGCCGCCGCGACGATGGCCTGCTTCCACCCGTCGTGGACGGGCGATTCCGACGCAGAGACCATGCGCGTGCCCATCTGGACGCCCTCAGCTCCGAGCGCGAAGGCGGCGGCCATCGAGACGCCGTCGCAGATGCCTCCCGCCGCAATGATCGGCACGTCGACACGCGAGCGGACAAGCGGCAGAAGCACGAGGGATGAAACCGGGCGCGGATTCTTGAAACCGCCCCCTTCGCCCCCCTCGACCACCAGGCCATCGACTCCGGCATCGACGGCCTTCAGGGCGGCGCGGAGGGTGGGAACAACGTGGAAGACCGTGAGCCCGGCATCCTTCAGCTGCCGGGTGTACTTCGTCGGATCTCCGGCGGAGGTCGTCACGAAGCGCACGCCCTGCCCGATGACGAAGTCGACGATGGCCGGGTCGCGCACGAATGCCTGGGCGATGTTCACACCGAAGGGCCGATCCGTGAGTTCGCGCATCCGCTGGATCTCCCCGCGAATGGCATCCAGCTCGCCGCTAGAGGTCTCGATGATTCCCATGGCGCCGGCATTCGAGACCGCCGAGGCGAGTTGCGATCGCGCAATCCAGCCCATGGGCGCCTGGACGATCGGGGTGTCGACGCCCAGCATACGGGTCACGCGGTTGTCGAATCGCATGGTTCCTCCGTCGGAATTTTCCCGGCAGTATATGTCATAATAGACAGCTCCGCAGCGAAGGGCCCCGGGCGGGGCGCGCTCGATGCGAAGTTTTCCCTGGCCTGACCCAAATTCCGTTTTCCGACGCCCGCTACCATCGCGGCCCGGACCGTTCACGCGCCGCGGGCCGGCGACGGACATCCCGCGCCCAACGCAGGAGGACCGAGAATGACCTACCGCTGTTTCGACGTGAACATCGACGAGAAGATCGCGCACATCGTCCTGAACCGGCCCGAGAAGCGCAACAGCATGATCCCGGAGTTCTGGGACGAGCTGCCGCGCATTGTCCAGGATATCGACGAGAACGCGCGCGCGCGGGTCATCGTCATCTCCTCCACGGGGCCCCATTTCTCCTCGGGGCTCGACGTGAACGCTTTTGCCGGCCTGGCCGTGCAGAGCGACGATCCCGCGACAGAGCGAGAGGCGCGGCTCCAGCATGGCGCGAAGTTCCATCTCATTGTGCAGAGCATGCAGCGCACCTTTTCCTCGCTCGAGTCCTGCCGGCTTCCGGTGATCGCAGCCATCCAGGGCGGTTGCGTGGGCGGGGGCGTCGATCTCGTGACGGCCTGCGACATGCGCTACGCCACGAAGGACGCTTTCCTGACCATCTACGAAATAAACATCGGCATGACGGCGGATGTCGGGACCTTCCCGCGCATAGCGAAGCTCATTCCCGAAGGGGTGGCGCGCGAGCTGGCCTACACGGGGCGCCGCATGCCCGCCGCCGAGGCTCAGTCGGTGGGTCTGGTGAACCGGGTCTTTCCGGATCAGGAGGCCATGCTGGAGGAGGTCATGGGCATCGCGCGAGAGATTGCCCGCAAGGCGCCGCTGGCGATCTATGGTTGCAAGCGCCTGATCAACTATGCGCGCGATCACTCGACCGCCGACACGCTCGACTACGTCGGGGTCTGGAACGCCAGCATGCTTCAGCCGGACGAGATCATGGAGGCCATGGCCGCCAACGCCCAGAAGCGCGCTGGCGAGTTCGTCGACCTGCCCAAGACCAGGGGCACGAAGGAAACGCCATGAAGCTCGGAATCAGCGCCCTGGGTTTCGGTTCGAAGGCCCAGGTCAATCTCGATCTGATCCGGCGTGCGGAGGAACTCGGCTTCGATTCGGCCTGGACGGCCGAGGCGTACGGCAATGACGCTCGACCACCTTTCTGGCGGGCGGTTCATCCTCGGCCTCGGCGCCTCCGGGCCCCAGGTCATCGAGGGCTGGCACGGAGTCCCCTATGGCAAGCCGCTCACCCGCACGCGCGAGTACATCCGCATCATCCGCCAGATCCTCGCCCGCGAAAAGCCGCTTGAGTTCAACGGCAGCGACTTCGAGATCCCCGCAAAGGGAAAAGGCACCACGGGCCTCGGCAAGCCGCTGAAGAGCATCCTCCACGGGAACCCCGCGATTCCGATCTACACGGCGTCGATCAGTCCGGCAGGCCTGCGCTGCGCGGGCGAGGTCGCCGACGGGGTCTTTCCGATGATGATGGACCCCGAGAAGTTCCAC
>JAUYMQ010000615.1 GCA_030698575.1 Deltaproteobacteria bacterium | reverse complement strand
ATACGCTGCGGCCGCTACCAGGTAGTGGACGCTGGTGGAGGCCAGCATCAGCGTTATCCACTGCTGAGGCGTCACGGGGTTCCTCTCGTTGCGATTGGGTAGACTAGCATTTGCTAGACACTCTGTCCAAAATAAAAAGGGCCCCCTCGTGGGGAGCCCTTGCGTTCAATCAACTGCGGGTACTTATGCTTTCCGGTCGCTCTTCATCTGGGTTTCCTCCGTCTGATTGATCTGTCCCTTGCTGCAGTAAGCAATTGACACTATACGCGCAACCGCCGGCTGTGTCAAGCAACTGCTACTTGACAAGCCGCGCGACCCGGTCCTTCTGTGCGGCGATCGCTGCGATCGCGACCCTCTTCGCCTCGGGGTCGAGGGTGCTCTGCTCGATGATGCGGATGCGCTCGTTGAGTTGCCCCTCGGCCCGTTTCACCTGCTGGACGCCGCGGTACTTCGTGAGTTTGTCGCGATTGTCTTCAAGAAATTCGCGCGCCTCCTCGCCCTTCCCTTGCTTCAGCAGGCTCCGGTAGGTGCCGTACGCCTGCTCGATCACCCTGGCCTGCTCGTACATCTGGCTTACGTAACGCGACTGGTCGGTAGGCAGCTCGGCGATCATGTTGCCGGTGGTGAGCTTCCAGAGGTCGCCAGCCGGGCGCTCGGCCTCACCCGTCATCGGACGCGCGAGTAGGTCCGCCGTCCCGACGATGAAACTCCCGAGCCAGCCGAAGTAGCCGCGCAGGGCGTGGTCGATCATCAGGGGCGAAATGAAATCGGCCCCGACGGTCTCCGCCACTGTCTGCCCGGCCGTGCCGGCCGCGCGCGCGAGCATGCTCGTGCGGGCGTTGAAGCGGTAGTCGGGCTGCAGGCGCTCCATCCCCAGCGTCTCGATCGGACGCCCGGTGAAGCTGTCCTTATTCGCGTAGATGTCGACGACCGGCTTGAGGAGCTGTGGCACCGGGTTCATCGAGAGGTTGTTCGCCAGGATATCGAGCGTGACTTTCCTGAAGCGTTCGCCCGTCATCTCGGGGCTCGTGAAGTACTCGAGCCCCCGCTCGGCGAGCGTCGCGATCGCGCCCACCTCGAAGGGCTTCGGAATCCGGAAGGCGGTCCCCCCGACCTTGAACCACCAGAAGTTGTCCCGGTCCCACTCCTCGCGCTTTTTCCAGTCGTCATCGTCGCCGTAGGCGGCCATCAGCGCGATCGAGAACATCGCGGTCGCCCCGATTACCGCCGCGAAGCGGCGGGGATCTTCCACGGCGCCACGCCCGAGCTTGTAGATGCCCTGCATCCGGGCGTTCATGAACGGAACGACCTGAGTTAGAAAGCGAATCCCGCTCCAGCTCCCCTGGAGGGAGAAGTCCATCAGGTCGCGCGCCATCAGGCTCGCCTCGGCATGTGACATGCCCTTGTCCGTGAGCTGCTTGTAGAGGGCGGCCCGCGTGATCTCCTCCGATCGGTTTCCGAGCTCGTTGTAGGCGATCACCGCCGGCTCGAGGTAGCGGTCGTACATCGCCCGGAGCTTCGAGTCGCTGTTCAGGATCGTCGTCTCCTTGACGCCGGACTTGATAAGCTGGCGGACGCGGTCCGACATGCGCCCCTCGAGCATTGTCCCGAAGCGGATCAGGCCGCCGGAGGCGAGGGCGGAGACGTAGGTCTGTGTCGAGTGCTCGCTCGCGGCGATACCCTCGCGGATGTTCGTGAGCGGGTTGGCCCCGATCGGGGCGACCGCGATCGCCTGGAGCGAGTCCCGGATCAGGTTCTTCACCTTGAAGAAGGGGGAGGCGGTGACGCCGACGGTGAGGACGTGCTTCATCGTCGACATCGCATCCATCAGAGGACCCTTCATGCCCGAGTACTCCAGCGACGTGATCGCGGTGAGGACGAAGGGGTCCTCGACCAGGTAGTGGCGCTTCACGCCCCCGTCCATGAACCAGACGCCGCTCTTGCTGATAGAGCGACCCATCGAGGCGACCGTCGCGGCGTCGGCCTCGACAGCGACGCCCATGTTGGCGGCCGCCTCGAGCGACGCCTTCGCCGCCCGGTTCTTTGCGGAAGCATCGATGAGGTGGGCCCAGTTCGCTATCGTGTTCGCGAGGAGGTCGGAATGGAGCTTCTGCTCGCCCCCCTTCAGGTGTTTAAACGCGCGCTGGCGCACGAGGGCGTTCCCGATGTTCGCGCCTACGAAGCCGCCCTCCTCTTCAGAGACGCGGTAGAAGGGGACGTAGAACTCGTTCTCCCAGATCTTGCGGCTCGCGGGGTCGATGAGGCCCGACTGCTCGGCCATGTCGAGCGCGTTCCGGTTGAACTCCTCGAATTTTTTGAGCGAGTCGGCGTAGGCCTGCGCGCGCACGCGCGTCTTCTGGCCGCTCTGGAGCGTGTACTCGGTGGCGAGGTTGCCGCTCGCGAGCGACTTGCCGGCGGCGATGTCCGAGCGCGAGAAGAGGCGCTCGCGGTCTTGCGCGGTGAGGCGCTCGGCGCGGTTGGCGGCGACCCACCAGAGGAAGTCCTCGAGCTCGCCATGCAGCGGGATGCCCACGCGCTGAATGAAGCCGCCGCTGCGGTCCGCATCGAAGGCGCCACCCCGGAGGCGGAGTTTTCCGTGGTGAAGCAAGGCCTCCAGGGCGCCGGCCGAGCCTTTGGAGAGGCGCGCGAGCATGTAGGCCATGGGCGAGAGCGCCTTCAGGGGCGCGAACTGGTCGACCAGACCCTGGGCCATCTTCATCCCGAGGTCTTGTTTCAGCGCTTTGAACCTGTCGGCGGAGGAGGGCTTCTCTATTTCACGGCCGGTGTGTTTGAAGAAACGACGCTGCTCCGGCGTGTACGGGCGCTTGCTGTCGCCGACGATTTTAGGGCTGAACTGCGCGCTGTCGTCGGGGCGTTCGTTGAAGACGGATTTTATCTGTTTGGGATGGAAGGCGATGTAGGAATCGCCCCCGCCGGGATGTATTGCGGTCCACTCCGCGTCCGACAACTCGGGGTTCAGCTCCGCATCCGCCCAAACTACGGCACTGCCGTCGTAACCTTCGCGCCGATTCAAATATACAACGCCGTCATAACCCGCGCGCTCTATGATTCGCTTCAACTCTTCCGAGAGGGGCACTTCTTTGTTCACCACCCCAACGGTGTGCTTGTTAACAAACCGCCCCAGTTGCTCTTGGGGCAGGATGCCCAGATCGGCGAGCTGCCCAGCGACGGCGTAGGGAGCAAAAGTGCCCTCGTCGATAAGCCGTAGCGGGTTCTTGAGGTTGAGATACACCGGAATCACGCGAGAGTCTGTGTATGCGCCAACGCGATCGTTTGCGTGGGCGGTTGTGCCGAAGTGAGCGCCCAGCTCAGTAGTGTCGTCGGTGTTGAACGCCGTAAAATCGGTGCTCGTGCCGTGATAGACGACGTCCCGCACCGCGCTCCCCTCGAGCCACTTCTTCATCGCACGCGTCTTCGGGCTGAAGCTGATGCGCGGGTGCTCGGCGCGCCACTCGGCCGCCAGCTCCGTGAAGCGCTCCGGCGGGAGGGCGTCTACGCTCTCGTAGCCCTCGTCGCGCGCTCTCTGATCGAGCCAGGCGGACTGGTCGCGCATGTCGGTTTCGAGGGTTTGCTTCGGCGACATCTGCACACCCTCGCCCACGAGCCTCGCGACCTCGCTCTTGTAGTAGAGGGTGTCCCCCTCGAGCTTGCTCGCGTCGTACTTGTCGCCAAGAAGCTTCTGCAGGTGCGCGTTCGCGCGCCACTCGTCCCCCGTCAGCTGCCCGCCCGGCAAGAGTTTGCTGTTTGCGATCGCGAGAGTGAGCTGCACGAGGGGCGAGTACGTGGGTGCGGGCGGCACCGCGAGATCCTCCCCCCGGTAGCGGGTTCCCTTGTTCTCTACCGCGACATCCAGCGACGCGGGCCCGATCAGGGCCGCGATCGCCTGCTTTCCACTACGGACGAGGTAGCCGCTGAAGCCGGCGTCGAGGACGGCCGACTCGAAGGCGTTCGCCTCGAGCCGCGTGAGATCCGGCGGGTCGGAGTCGGCATCATAGAGATTCTGGAGCGGAATCGTGTGGGCGACCCCGCCCACGTAGCGCTCCGGCGTGACGCCGCTGCCGGTGTTGACGTAGGCGTAGATGCGACTGCGCAGGCGGCCGTCCTTCGCCGAGCGCACGCGGACCGCCTCCGCCCCCTTGGCCCCCGTCCCGAAGTAGGCGCCACTCAAGCTCGTGCGCGCGCCCGCCGAGAAGTGGACCCCGACTACGTCTACTTGCCCCTGTTTCTTCGGAGAGAGCTGAGCAGCTGCGCCGCCTTCTTCGCCATCGCCTCCTGCTCCTGCTGCTCCTCGTTCACGGGCGCCCTCGCGAGCTTGTCCCACGCCGGGCTGTTTACGTTCACCGGCTGCGCCTCGTCCGGCGGTCTCGTCGGGTTGAATCCCTGCAGCTTCGATTTGGGCATCATTGATCCCTTTCAGTTTGGCGTAGGCCGCCGTCTCGATCTCGTAGTCGGTCGGTTTGCCGCTCTCGTCATTCACCCCGTGCATCGCGTACAGATCCTTCTCGGGGTACCAGAGGACCGCCTGCAGGTCGCTCATCGTCAGCTGCGGGTGGTCCTTCTGCAGCCGGGCGAGCGCCATCGCCATTGTACCGCGGACGTAGTGGCGCTGGCCTGCGCTCTCGGGCGCATCCTTGGTGACCTTGAGGCCTCCCTTATAGCCAACCAGGTCGCCCGTGATCCGGCCCCA
>JAUYMQ010000610.1 GCA_030698575.1 Deltaproteobacteria bacterium | reverse complement strand
CGGGGCGCCCGAAGGCGTGCCGGCGGCCGTGGTCGCCACGGTGGCTCAGCTCGCCGAGAACGTGAAGATCGCCTTCGACGCCCCGACCAACGCGCTCATCATCGAGGCGCCGCCGGAAGCCTACGAGACCTTGCGGCAGGTCATCGCCAAGCTCGACATCAAGCGCCCCCAGGTGCTCGTCGAGGCCCTCATCCTCGAGGTGAGCGTCGGGCCGAATACCTTGAACACGGGCGTAGGCCTGGCCGGAGGGAGTTTCTTCGACAACAACGATCCCAAGAAGGGCGGGATCTTCGGGTCCACCTTCCCCGCCACGGGTACGCCGGGAATCATCGATGGGGGTGAGCTGGACACCATCCTGAGCGGCGGAGGGGCGGCCGGCCTCGATCCGCTCTTCGGAGCGCTGGTTTCCGGCTTCCACGCGGTCAACGTCAAAATCAAGGAGACGGACCCCGTTACGGGCGTAGTGACAGAGAAGGTTGTCCCGGTGCCGGTCATCCGCGCGGTGATCCAGGCGTCGGCCGCCAGGACAGACACGAACATCCTTTCCTCTCCCAACATCCTGACGACCGACAACGAGGAGGCGGAGATCCAGGTCGGCCAGAACATCCCCATCCAGACCGCCGCAATCTCGAGTACCACCTCCGGCACCGGAATTGTGGACGACAACACGCTGGTCAACAACTCCTTCGAGCGGCAGGACGTGGGCGTCATCCTGCGCGTCACCCCCCAGATCAGCGAGGGGAACAGTGTCCGCCTCGACATCGAGAACGAGATCACCGAGGTGGCGGGCGGGGAGCTGGGCCTCCCCATCCTCACGAAACGTTCCATCAAGAACACGGTCTATGTCGCCGACGCGGCGACGGTGGTCATCGGCGGCATCATCTCCTCGAGCCTCGGGAAGTCCTCGAACCGCGTGCCCTGGCTGGGCGACATCCCGGGCCTCGGCTGGGCCTTCAAGAACAAATCGAAGACGATGCGCAAGGTGAACCTCATCGTCTTCCTGACGCCCCACATCATCCGCACCCCCGACGATCTCCGGCAGGTGACCAACTACAAGCAGAAGGAGTTCGAGGCGAAGTCCCGCGAGGCGCTCCGGAAGACCGACAAGGAGGAGCGGGAGGAAAGGGAAAAGGAAACAAAGGCCGCGGCCGAGGGGAAGACCCTCGACGAGTATGAAGAGGAATACGACCTGCGCCGCCGGCGGAGCCCCATCGACGAGGCCCTGAAGGACATCAAGCAGAAGAACCTGACGGAGGGCGCCTCGCCCGACGCAGCGGCGCCCAAGGCCAGCCCCGGCCGCAAGGAAGAAGTCATCGGCGGCGCGCCCGAGGCGAAGGCCCCGGCGGAGGACGACGTGACGGGCGGCGTGCTGAACGATGGCGCGAGCGAAGCCGGAGACGCCACCGAGCCGCCGGCAAAGCTGGCCGCAGCGGCACCCGCGCCCGAAACGAGCGCGGTGCCGGAGCCGGGAGGCTTCACCGTGCAGGTGGGCGCCTTCACCGACCGCGATCAGGCGGAAAACCTGGTGGACAAGCTCCGGGCCCAGAAGTACGACGTCTACCTGAGTTCGGCCGTCACGGACGAAGGCGCCGTCGCCCACCGCGTGCGCGTCGGGCGATTCGACAAGGACTCCGAGGCGAGCCGGGTCGCGTCGAAACTGGCGAAGGAATTTCACGATGACGGGGCTGTCCCCTTCGTCGTGGAGCTTTCCGAGTAGACCCCCCAAAGGTATCAGGGCCGTGGTTTCGCGAAAAGTGGCCCTGGAAGCGAGTGGCAACGTGGCGACGAGCAGGCAGCCCCTGGCGGCGATTCTCAAGCAGCGCATGGGCCTCACCGACGATCAGATTGACGAGGCACGCAGTATCCAGATCGAGAAGGGCGGAAGGCTGGGGCAGATCCTGCTCGGCATGAAGGCCATCAGCGAGGAAAACCTCCTCGAAGCCCTCGGCGAGCAGATGAGCATCGAGTTTCTTCCCAAGATCGCGCTGGAGGACATTGATCCAGAGCTGGTCGCCAAGATCCCCATCAACTTCGCCAAGCAGTACACGCTCATCCCGCTCCGCCAGAAGGACGGCACGGCCACCATCGCCATGGCCGATCCGCTGGATTTCTACGCGCTCGACGACGTGCGCATGCTGCTCCAGACCGATGTCGAGGTCGTGCTGGCGAAGCCCGGCGTCATCCTCAATGCGATCAACCTGGTCTATCAGCGCGAGTCGGGCGCCACGCAGGAAGCAATCGAGGATCTCGAAGGCCACGAGCTCATCGGGCTTTCCACCGCCGAGTTCGAGGAGCCGCAGGATCTCCTCGACGCCGCCGACGAAGCGCCGATCATCCGCCTGGTCAATTCGCTGCTCTACCAGGCCGTGAAGGACCGGGCGAGCGACGTGCACATCGAGCCCTTCGAGAAGGAGCTCGTCGTGCGCTACCGCATCGACGGAATCCTCTACGAGGTGCTGAAGCCGCCGAAGCGCCTCCAGTCGAGCATCGCCTCGCGCGTGAAGATCATGGGACGCCTGAACATCGCCGAGAAACGGCTGCCGCAGGACGGGCGCATAGGCATCAAGATCGCCGGCCGCGACGTTGACATCCGCCTCTCGACCATCCCGACGACTTTCGGCGAGCGGATCGTGATGCGCCTCCTCGATCGCTCGAATATTCTCCTGGATCTCTCCGAGATCGGGCTCATGCCCGATCACCTCGCGGTAACGGAAAAGCTGATCCGGCGAAGCCACGGCATCATCCTGGTGACGGGCCCCACCGGAAGCGGCAAGACCACGACGCTCTACGCGGCGCTGCAGACGATCAACACGCCTGACAAGAACATCATCACGGTCGAGGATCCGGTGGAGTACCAGCTCGCGGGGATCGGCCAGATCCAGGTGAACCCCAAGATCAATCTGACTTTCGCGAACGCGCTCCGGTCGATCCTCCGCCAGGATCCCGACGTGATTCTGATTGGGGAGACGCGCGACACCGAGACCGCCGAGATCGCCATCCAGGCGTCCCTCACGGGCCACCTCGTGTTCAGCACGCTCCACACGAACGATGCCGCCGGCGCCGTCACGCGCCTCATCGACATGGGGATCGAGCCCTTTCTCGTGGCCAGCTCACTCGTCGCCATCTACGCCCAGCGCCTCGTCCGGCTCGCTTGCAGGAACTGCGCGGAGGAGAGCAATCTGACGGAGCTGGAACTGCAGCAGCTGGGACTCACGCAGGCGAACGGCGGTAGCGGCGCGGTGATGCGGGCGAACGGGTGCGAGCGGTGCAAGAACACAGGCTATTCCGGCCGGTCCGCCATCTACGAACTGATGCTCGTCGACGACGCCGTGCGAAAACTGATTCTCAAGAACGCCGACTCCGGCACGATCAAGCAGGTGGCGCTCCGGAACGGCATGCGGACGCTGCGCATGGATGGAGCTCGCCGCGTGGTGGCCGGCGCGACGACCATCGAGGAAGTGCTGCGCGTCACGTCGGACGACGAGATCAACTAGGGCACATCCTCTCTCTCCCGCAGTCCACGGGAGGCAACCCTCCTCACGGATCGGGAGCGTGCGAGCCGCAATGGCAGTCTACGCGTACAAGGGGCTCGACGCCTCGGGTAACAGCACCCATGGGATCATCGACGCCGACACGCCCAAGACGGCACGGCAGAAGCTCCGCCGCTCGGGAATCTTCACAACCGAGCTGAACGAGGAGCGACAGAATCTCCGCGGCGTGGCCTCGAGCGCCCTCATCGGCGAGGCTCTCGGGAAGCAGTTCTCCCTCACACAACTTCTCACCCGCGTGAGCGAGAGCGACAAGGCCATTGTCACGCGGCAGCTCTCGACTCTGGTCGGCGCCGGGATCCCGCTGGTCGAGGCGCTGACCGCTCTCATCGATCAGGTGGACAATCCCAAGCTCCAGTTGGCGATCGGGCAGATTCGCCAGCGCGTGAACGAGGGGGTTTCTCTCGCGGACGCCATGGCCCAGCACGGAAGCATCTTCTCGCCCCTCTACGTGAACATGATCCGCGCGGGAGAGGCCGGCGGCGCGCTCGAAATCGTCCTGGATCGTCTGGCCGACTACCTCGAGAGCCAGGTGCGGCTTCAAAACAAGATCTCGGCGGCCACCGTCTATCCCGTGGTGATGACGGTCATGGCCACGGTCTTCATCGCAGTGCTCGTAACCTTCGTCGTGCCCAAGCTCACGGAGATCTTCAAGAGCCTCAATCAGCCGCTGCCCCTCGCGACCGTGATCCTCATCAAGGTCTCGGATTTCATGGCGCGCTTTTGGTGGGCCGTGGCGGGGGCCGCACTTCTGGTCACGGCGCTGTTCCAGAGGTGGAAAGCCGGCGAGCAGGGCCGGCCCGTGTGGGATGCCTTCACCCTGAAGGTTCCGGTGGTGGGGCACCTCGTGCGAATCATCGCCGTGGCCCGGTTCTCGAAAACGCTCTCGACACTTCTGGCCAGTGGAATTCCGCTGATCCGGTGCCTCGAAATCGTGCGCAATATTGTCGATAATGCGGTCCTGGAGAAGGCGCTGGACGAGGCACGCGAGAGCATCACGGAGGGAGCAAGCGTCGCCCAGCCGCTCGCCCGAAGCGGGCAGTTTCCGCCGCTCCTCACGCACATGATCGCGATCGGAGAGCGATCGGGCGAACTGGAGGGAATGCTATCGAAGGTCGCCGAGGCTTACGACAATGAGGTCGAGACCACGATCGCAAAGATGACTTCATGGCTCGAGCCGATGATGATCCTCGTGATGGCGGGGATCGTCGGCGTGATCATCGTTTCAATCCTGATTCCCATCTTCAACATCAACCAGATCATCGCGTGAGGCCAGCCGGCCCGCGCGTCAGGCCCGGGCGGCGAGCAAAGACGAGAGGTTCACAACCATGAAAATCAATTCCGAAGTTTTCTCATTCGACGGATGGCGCGCCGGAGAAGCGCGCGTCAATGCGGCCACGCCGCGCCCGGCAGGCGCGCTGGAGCGGCTGGCTAAAGCGCAATCGGGCTTCACCTTGATCGAGATCATGGTCGTGGTCGTCATCATCGGCCTCCTGCTGACGGTGGTGGCCACCAACCTGACCTAGCAGCTCGGCACCGCCGAGATTGTAAAATCCAGGGCCGACATCGGGGGACTCGAAACCGCGCTCGCACAGTACCGCCTCGACAACGGTTTCTACCCGACCACTGAGCAAGGGCTGGAGTCGCTCCTTCTGAAGCCCACCAGTGAGCCGGCGCCCTCGGCCTGGAACGGCCCGTACCTGAAGGGCCAGAGCGCCGTGCCGAAGGACCGCTGGGGCAACGACTACCTGTACATGAGCCCCGGTGTTCGCAACGCCGACAGCTTCGATGTCTGGACGCGGGGCAAGGACGGCCAGGACGGGGGCGACGGCGAGAGCGCCGACATCGGCAACTGGCAGGCCGCGCCGGACGAAGGCCAGTCCACCGCCGCCCGATGACCCGGGGCCCCCGCGACGCCGTATCACCCCCCGCCCGGCTGCGCCGGGCGACTGACGCCCGCGGCTTCACCCTCATCGAGATGGTGGCGGTGCTGGTGGTTATCGGGCTCCTTTTCACGCTCGCGCTCCCGCAGTTCCGCGAACGCACCCACGCCGATCTCAAGCGCAGCGCGATCAGCCTTGCCGCCACCATCGAGCATGTCTTCCACCAGTCGGTGTTCCGCCACGAGACCCTGCGTCTCACATACGATCTCGCCTCATCGCGTTACTGGCTCGATCGCTTCGTGGACCCGGCAGGCGACGATGACGAGCCGGGGGGCGAAGAGGGGGACAACAGCGGCAGCGAGGAGGGAGCCGGGAACGGCGGCGAGGAGGCCGGCGTCCCCTACTACGTCGCCGACCGGAGCATCCTCTCCCAACCTGTCAATCTTCCTGCAGGCGTGATCATCACCTCGGTGGAAACCCAGTACATCGAGGAGACAACGGATGGAGAGGCCTACACCCATTTCTTTCCCGACGGCTATGTCGAGCCGACCGTGATCTACATGGCCGACAGGCGTGGCGCCGAGTACACGCTCTACGCCTCGCCCGTGAGCGGCCGGGTAAAGGTGCTGCCGGGACACGTCCAATTCGACGTTGAGATGCGGGAGGATCGGCGATGAATGCGCCCGTCCGGCGGTCCCCATCGAGTCGCGCGGCGAATCCGGCCACCGACCCGAGGGGCTTCACCATCATCGAGGTCATGGCGGCGGTGGTGATCCTGTCGATCGCGCTTCTGAGCCTGCTCCGCGCGAATAGCCAGTCGGTGCTCCTGCGGGCCAGCTCGCAGGAGATCACCACGGCGACGCTTCTCGCCCAGGAGCGGCTCGCGGCCCTTCGAATCGAGACGGACGAGATCGAGGAGGAGAGCGAGGGTGATTTCGGGGAGGCATTTCCGCACTGGCGATGGACGATGGAGATGGAGGAGGTCGAGGTGCCCTTCGACTTCACCGCGCTCGAGACCCCAAAGACAGTGTCATCGGAGAGCGAGGCGACGGGCAGCGCCGGGACGGGCGGCAATAAAGCCGGTGGCGGCGCGGCGCTGGCCGGCGGCGGCAAGGAGTCCGAGCCCACACCGATGCAGAAGCTCACGCTGACCGTCTTTTGGCCGGCGGGGGTGCGCGAAGGCTCGCTGAGCTTCACCGAATACCTCTCGATCCCCGCGGAGGAAACCGATGCGCCGCCGTCGGTCGGAGCTCCGGCGCCGGCGGCCCCGGGCCCGCCGGCGGGAGGCGGAGAGTGAGAGGCGCGCCCACCGACCGCGGCGGATTCACGCTAATCGAGGTCATGATCGCGATCGTGATCACGTCGATTGTCCTCGGCATGGTCTATTCGAGTTTCCAGGCCGTCATGGACACGCGCGAGCGGGTCTCGGCGAGCACGAACAGCAACATGACCGCAAGGCTCGTGCTCTCTCGCCTTTCCCGTGAGATTGAGAGTGCGTACATCGTCCAACGCCCGGAGAACGCCCCCCCGGAGTCGCGCTACACCTTTTTCGACGGCTCCGAGGACACCGTCGATGGGCATCCGGCCGCCAAGCTGTCGTTCACCACTTTCGCCCACACGAAGCGCGCCCTGGACGCCGATGAATCGGATCAGTCCGTCATCGCATATGAATGCGAGATGCGCCCTACTGATAACGGCGAGGGCCAGCAGCTCGCGCTCATCCGGCGGGAGTGGCGACGTGTCGCGCCGCCCGGTGAAACCCAGTTCTACGATCCCGTTCCCGTTTCCCTTGCCGAGGGGATTGAGGGGTTCAAGCTTCGCTTCATGGAGCCGGAAGGCGGTGATTGGACCGAGTTGTGGAACTCGGAGGACATCCGCACCCTCGATGCCCTTCCGAGCGCTGTGGAGATCACGCTCAGCCTCGACGACGGCCGCGGAATCGTCCGGGACTATGTGACGGTCGCCTCGCCCCGGATCGAACCAATCACCCGCAACGCGCCGCCGCAGGAGGGCGAAACCGTCATCGAGGACGATGAATCGGAGGGCGATGCATCGGAGGATGAGTCCGGGAAGAACCCTCAGAAAGAATCGGCGGGCAAGGGCGCGCCCCCCGGGCGGGGAGCGAACCCCGTCCTGCCGGGAATCGGAGGCGCCGATGCGAAACCGTGATGGCGAGCGGGGCGTCGCGCTTCTGATGGTGGTGCTCGTTATCACTCTGCTCACGGCCGTTATCATCGATTTCAGCTTCAGAACGCGGCTCGACTCGCGCCTTTCGGCCAATGTGCGCGACACCGCGCTTGCATCCGCGCTCTCGCGATCGGGTTACGAGATCGCGCTCAGCCTCCTTCTGGACGACGCGGCGGCGGCGACAGAGAGCGGGGGAACGGGCGGCGCACCGGCCGAGAACACAGCCGTCAGTGAACTCCTGCAAAAGGCCCGCGACGAAGCAGACGCGACGGAGAAGAGCAAAAAGGCGGGGGCGCCTGCCGGCGCTTCGGGGATCGACACACTCCAGGAATCCTGGGCACGAATGGATCTTCTCGATTTGCAGCTCCGGCCCAATGAGTCGCTCCGTGTCGAGGTGGACGATCTCGCAGGCAGGGTCAATGTGAACGCCATCATCATCCGCGACGCCTCGGGCGCCCAGAAGCTCAACCGGCCGGTGTTCGACGAGCTGAAGATCCTGGTGCAGGAGGCGCTGGATTCGCTCGACCGGAAGGACGAGGGGGAAATCAAGGATTTCGACGGAGAAGACTTCGCCTACGCCGTGGCCGACTGGGTCGACGGCGACGAGACGCGGCTCTCGGACGGCAGCTTCGAGGATCAGTATTACAACAGCCTGAAAGATGCCTACTCCTCAAAGAACGGCCCTTTCGATTCAGTGGCGGAACTGCAACTCGTGGAGGGCGTCGACGACAAGCTCTTCGCCCTTATTCGCGACGCGGTGACGGTCTACCCCTTTGACGGGGGCGGGGCGATCAACGTAAACACGGCGCCCGAGCGCGTGCTCCGTTCAATCGGCATGCGCGAGAACGACGCCACATCCTCACCCGAGCCGCTCAGCGAGGAGAGCGTGGGCCGTATTCTCGATGCCCGTAAACAAGGCATCGGGATTGCCGATCTGACGGAATTCCGGGATCTTCTCGGTGTGGATCCCACAACGGCCTTTTCGCCCACGCTCGGGTTCGCCAGCAATGTCTTCCGCATCCGGGCCGTGGCGCGAGTGAACGAGAGCCGCTCGCGGCTCGATGCGGTCATTGAGCGCAAGGATGGCCAGCCCCGGGTGCTCTACTGGCGGATGGATTGAAGGAACGGGCCCGGGGCGCCGATGCAGGGAAGCGCCCCCTTCCCGCCGGGCGACCGGCACGATGGGTGCGTGCGTGATACCCGGGGCCTGCTAGAATGAACACCGGGCGGCGCCCGCCCGAAGAGTGGAGACACAGAATTGTATCGACGCGTGCTCGGTCTCGACATCGGAAGCTACAGCGTGAAGGCGGTCCTGAGCCGCGGCGGGCTGGGTCGGCTCGAGGTGCGCCGATTCATGCAGATGCCGAGGGACGCCGCGAGCGACGAAAGCGCCGCCGAAACCATCCGGCGCGCCATTACCAAGTACCGCCAGAACGAAGACCTTGCCGGCGCCGATTTGATTTGCGCGTTCCCCGGCCAGATGGCCTCCTTCCGCCGGCTTCATCTACCCTTCGGTGACCTGAAGAAGATCCGCCAGGCGGTGCCCTTCGAGGTCGAGTCGCAAGTACCCTACGAGATCGAAGACCTGGTTCTCGACTACCAGGTGATCGAGCGCTCTGCGGCCGGCGCCGACGTGCTCGTTGGACTCGTGCAGCGCGATGCGCTGGGAGATCTGCTGGCTACGCTCGAATCGGGCGGTGTCGATCCGCGAGTTCTCGAGCTCGACGCGACCGCCCTCGCCAACGTCGCGCCCTTCATCGAGGGAGGAGAGGGGTACATCTTCCTCGTCGATCTGGGTCACGAGAAGACCTGCCTCAGCGGATTGCGCGACCGCAAGCTTCACTCGGTCCGCACCATTCCCATAGGAGGAAAGGCGCTGACAGCCGCGCTGGCCCAGGATCTCGGCGCCGAGCTTGCCGAGGCCGAGCGCCGCAAGCACGAGGAGGGGCTCAGCCTGCTTGGGCGTTCCACGCCTGTCTTCGCCCGGACCCTCGACCGCCTCGCGCAGGAAATCGACCGCACGCTCGCCGCCCCCGAGAACACCAAGCTCGGCCGCCCCGACAAGCTAATCCTCTGTGGAGGCACTTCCCGGGCGCGAGGGATGGCGGAATTCCTTCAGGACAGGGTGGGCATCCCCTGCGCGCCAATGGCACTGCGAAATGACGAGCGGCTCATATGGCGGGTGAGCGCGGACGAAGTGCCCATCCTGCCCCAGGCGCTGGGCCTTTCGCTTCGCGGCTCGCTCGCGGCGCCCGTCTCCGAGCTCAACCTGCGCCGCGAAGAGTTCGTTTACCGCCGGGACTTCGACGTTGTCCGGCGGAAATTCATGCCGAGCCTGGTCATAGCGACGGCGCTCCTCCTGCTCCTGATCGGAAGCGTTGTCGTCAAGACGATGAAGAACCGCGCGATCAGCGCGGAGATCGATGCCCGCATCGAGCAGGTATTTCGCGAGACGAACCCCAATGTCACCCGCATCGTCGATCCGCTGGCCCAGATGCGCCTGAGCCTGGCCGAGATGAAGCGCCGCACCGAGACCCTGGGGCTCTACGCCGGCAACGTGACCGCACTCGACGTGCTTCGCGAGATTTCGAGCCGTGTTCCCCCCGGGCTGGATGTCACTCTGAGCATGCTCTCGATTGACGAGGACCGCATTCGCCTCCAGGGCATCACGCAGAGTTTCGAACTGGCCGAGCGCGTCAAGTCCGAGCTCGAGAAGATCCCTTTCTTCAAGGAAGTCAACGTGGGGCAGGTTCAGGCCGACCGGGGCGGCGGCAAGAGCTTCGACGTCACGATCACCATGGGTTCGCGCGAGGTGCGGCCCGAGGCACCACCGCCTGCCGCGGCGCCCGCCGCCGACGGCGGGGAGGGGACCTGACATGGCGCTACGGGAAAACATGGCGCGCTGGATGGAGCCCCTTCACGGCTACCAGGTCCGCTTCGCGGACTTCATCGATCAGCGCACGCCGCGGGAGCGGCAGATGCTCGCCGCCATGGCGATCGCTATCGGCCTCTGGGTGCTCTACTGGACCATCTCGGGACTCCTCCTGGGGCCGATGAACGATTCCCGGGCCCGGGTGGCGGCGCGGGAGGCCGCTCTCCGCGAGATGCTCATTCTGAAGTCGGATTACGAGCGGATCCAGGGCCAGGTAGGGGCGCTCGAGCGCTCGATACAGGCAGGACCGCAGGGAAACGTGCTCTCGCGCCTCGAGACCATGGCCAACCAGGCGCAGGTCAAGGACAAGATCACGTCGATGGATCCGAAGAGCGCCCCGCCGAACGACCTCTACAGGGAGAACGTGATCGAGATCCGCCTGTCGAACGTCAATTTGAAGCAGCTCGTCGATTACCTCTACCGCATCGAGAATTCGAACCAGCTGCTGAAGATCAAGCGGCTTCGCATCAAGGTGCGAAGCGACAACTCGCAGTTCCTCGATGTGAACTTCCGGGTCTCCAGCTTCGAGCCGCTTGCCCGCGGGGCCCAACCGGTCCAGGCGGCGGGTGCGGCTGGCGCTCCCGGCACCCTCTGAATCCGAAGGGGCGCGCTCGGGCACGCCCCTTCCTCTGGCCCCGAGGGCCCCGAGGGCCCCTTACCCCGCCGCTCGCACCTAGACCTGATCCAGGCTCTGCTTCAGATCCGCGATGATGTCGTCGGCGTCCTCGATTCCCGCCGAGTAGCGCACCAGCGAGTCGGCGATGCCCATCTCGCGCCACCCCTCCGGCCCGAGTTCGTAGTAGCTCATCAGCGCCACATTCTCGACCAGGCTCTCCACGCCCCCCAGGCTCGGTGCGATGCGCGGGATGCGAAGCCTGTCGATGAAGGCGTTCGACGCCTCGAAGTCGCCGTCGATCTCGAAGCTCACCACGCCGCCGTGGCCGCTCATCTGCTCCCGGGCCACCTTGTAAGAAGGGTGCCCTTCAAGGCCCGGGTAATAGACCTTCCGGACCTTCCTGTGCGATTCGAGGAACCGCGCCACCGCGGCGCCGTTCTCGTTGTGGCGTGCCATGCGCAGTTCGAAGGTCTTGAGTCCGCGAAGGAAGAGGTAAGCGGCGTGCGCATCGAGCACACACCCGAGGATCCCCTGCAGATCACGGAGCGCGCTGACGAGCGACGCCCCGCCGACAACGGCCCCGGCCATCACGTCGTTATGCCCCGCCAGGTACTTCGTCCCGCTGTGTATCACCAGATCGACGCCGAAAGTGAGCGGCCGCTGGTTGTAGGGAGTGGCGAACGTCGAGTCGATCATGATCTTCACGCCACGCTCCCGGGCGAGGCCCGTGAGCGCATCGAGATCGATGACGTGCAGGTAGGGATTCGTCGGCGACTCGGTCAGGATGAGGCGGGTCTCGGGCCGGATGAGGGCAGCCACCCGCTGGACATCACCCGGGGCCACGAGAGAAGTCTCGACGCCGTAACGCGAGAGCAGAGTCGTGCAGAATTGCCGGGTGCGCCGGTAGCACTCCTCGGTGAGAATCATGTGGGCACCGGGGGCGAGGAACGCCAGCAGCGTGGTCGTCACCGCGCTCATGCCGGAAGAAAAAAGGAGCGCGTCCTCGCCCTCGTCCAGCGCCGCGAGCTTTCGCTCGACCGCTCTGACCGTGGGGTTTCCGTATCGGCCGTACTCGTCGCGCTCGATTCGCCCTTCCTTGAAGTCGAGCAGCTCGGCCGAGTTGCGGAACGTGTAGGTGGCGGCCTGGACGATGGGCTGGGTGATGGAGTGGTAGGGGTTCGGGGAATCCTCGCCGGCGCGCACGCTCCGCGTTCCTATTCCCGGCTTGCCGTCCGGCGACTTCTCCCCGGAACGTCCCCCTCCGGGCTGCTTCGGCTCGCGTCGATCCTTGGCCATGGCCTATCCCGTACTGGCTCGGGCGGGACCGGACGTGCCCGCCACCCTCGCGCTCC
>JAUYMQ010000607.1 GCA_030698575.1 Deltaproteobacteria bacterium | reverse complement strand
TGGGGCGCGCTCCTGGGAAGCTATGAGTACGACGCCGAGGGCAACCGGGTGCGCAAGACCGTGGGCGGAGCGCAGACGCTCTTCTTCTACGGCGTCGAGGGGGTGGGGACGGCGGAGGCCGACGGGGCGGGGCTGATTACCACGAGCTACGTCTACGTGGGCCCCCGGCGCGTGGCGAAGGTGAATAACGACGCGGACGGGGTATTAAACCTCTCCGACAACTGCCCCGATGTGGCAAACCCCACCCAGACCGACACCGACGCGGACAACCTGGGCGACGCCTGCGACGCCACCCCCACGAACCCCAAGGCCAGCCCCGGCTGCTTGCGTGCGCTCTAACCCACCGCTAGAATTCGACCATGTTCAATCTGGGCATGCCCGAGATCATTTTGATCCTCGTCGTGGCGCTGATCATCCTCGGACCGAAGAAACTCCCCGAGATGGCCAAGTCGCTGGGGAAGGGTCTGCGCGAGTTCCGGAAGGCGGCGGATGATCTGAAGGACGGCATCGAGAAAGACCTCCGGGATGAAATCAAGAAGCCGGCGCAGCCCAACCTGTCACAGCCCAACGTCATGAAGCCCGAGCCGCCTCCCCCCGCCGGGGCTGCCGAGCAGGCCGAAGCCGGTACGCCCGGCGACAAAGCCGAGGCCCCGAAGCCCTAGCCGGACGAAACGGGGCGGTGGAAGCACCGTGATAAGCAGTGCGCAGCCCTTCACCGAGCATCTCGGCGAATTACGCCGTCGACTCATCATCTGCATGAGCGCGCTCGGGCTCAGCCTCGTCCCGGGGTGGTTCGTTTCGAAGCCCGTGCAGGACTTCCTCCAGGCGCCGCTGAACCTGGCCCTTCCCCACGGATCGCAGATCGTCAACCTCGCGCTCACCGAGGCCTTCGCAAACCGCATGCGCGTGGCGCTCATCGCCGGCCTCGTGGCCTCGCTGCCGGTGATCCTCTACCAGATCTGGCGGTTCGTGGCGCCCGGGCTCTACGCGACCGAGCGCCGCTACATTGCCGCCTTCACCGTCGCGCTAACGCTCCTGTTCTTTGCCGGGGCGACCTTCGGCTACGTCTACATCTTCCCGGCGACCCTCACCTTCTTCGTGAACTTCGCGCCCGAAGAGATCCCGGCTTACATTTCCCAGGCCTCCTACCTGAGCTTCGCCTTCTGGATGTTCGTGGCCTTCGGGGTGGTCTTCGAGACGCCGCTGGCCATTATCCTGCTCGCGCGGTTCGGCATCGTCGATCCGCGCCGCCTCGCCCGCCAGCGCAAGTACGCGATCCTGGTCTCCTTCGTGGTCGCGGCCGTTGTCACCCCCTCACCCGACGTTTTCACCCAGACCATGCTCGCCCTGCCGATGTACCTGCTCTTCGAGGTGGGCCTCGTAGGGGCCCGGCTGCTCGGCCGCCGCCGGGCCGAGGAGGAGCCGGAGGCCCAGACCGAGGCCACCTGAATCCCCGCCAAAACGGACACTTATCTCCAGGCTTGAACGCTAAAGAAGACGGGCACCTGGACGATAAGTTCCCCGTGGACCATTCCGAAACAACCGAACAGCTCGACCGGGCCCGCCTGGAGCAGATTCTCCGTGCTTCCGTGAAGCAGGGCGCATCCGACGTCCATTTCAAGGCCGGCGAACGCATTCTCATGCGGGTGAACGGCAAGCTTCATGGGCTGAACCGCCCCCGGCTGACCCCCGACGAAACCGCATCGCTCTTCGAGACGCTCCGCCCCGCCCATCTTGCGGACGTAGACGTTAAAAGCCTGCAGGAGGTCGACTTCTCTTTCTCCGTCCCGGGGGCGGGTCGATTCCGCGTCAACGCGTTCCGGCAGCGCGGAAGCATCGCGCTTGTCATCCGCGTCATTCCCATACGCATACCGGATTTCTCCGAACTCAACCTTCCGGATGCGATGGTCGCCATCGCGGAGGAGTCGCGGGGACTCATTCTCGTCACGGGGGCCACGGGCTGTGGAAAGTCGACCACGCTCGCCGCGATTCTGAACTACATCAACAAGACGCGCACGGTGCACGTGATCACCATCGAGGACCCGATCGAATTCCTCTTCCTGAACGAGAAGTCATCGGTGATCCAGCGGGAAGTGGGGACCGACACCGGCTCCTTCGCAAGCGCCCTCAGGGCGGCGCTCCGGCAGGATCCCGATGTCATCATGATCGGTGAAATGCGCGATACCGAGACCATCGACATCGCTCTCAAGGCCGCGGAGACCGGGCATCTGGTCCTGAGCACGGCCCACACGACCGATGCGGCCAAAACGATTCACCGGCTCATGTCGGTGTTCCCCGTTTCCGAGCAGCAGATGATCCGCTACCGGCTCTCGGAGAGCCTTCGGTCCACCATCTCGCAGCGACTGCTTTCGAACATCGATGGTTCCGGGCTCATTCCCGCCGTCGAGGTGATGATCGCGACGCGGGCGATCCAGGACTGCATTCGCAATCCCGACAAGACCTTCGAGATCCCTGAGTACATCGGAAAGGGGAAGAACTACGGGATGCAGACCTTTGACCAGTCGCTCATTCGGCTGCTCCGCAAGAACACCATCACACGCGAAGCCGCCATGGCCGCGGCAACGAGTCCTGCCGACCTCGACCTCCAGATTCGCCTGGGCATCGGTGAGGACGACGAGATGGAGGTCGAGTACACGAGCTACGGCGACATGCCCGACGATACGGCGCTGGAGCTGGCGCGTCCGGTGCCGGAGAGGCCCGAGGCATCGAGCGACGCTCCCGAAGCCGCGGCCGAAGAACCGCAGGCCCCGCCCGCCGAGGGCGAGGACGATTCAAGCGCCGCCTCCTGAAGCATTTCTCCCGACGAATCACCCTCCTCGTTTGCCCCAGAGTTCGTCAATCGGTATAGGATGGTGCCCTCCAAGAGCTTTCACAGAGCTTGACCATGGAGGCTGGCGCGATGCTGAGCACGATGACGGACCATCCGCTTACCATCAACATGATCTTCGATCATGGAACGCGTGTGCACTCCGCGAGCCGGGTCTCGACCCTCGAGGACGGCGGCACGAGGCGCGCGCGATATGATCAGGTGGCTGGCCGGATCGGGCGTCTTGCGGCGGCCCTCCGGAGGCTTGGAATCGGCCCCGGCGACCGCGTCGCCACTTTCTGCTGGAACAACCAGCAGCACCTCGAGGCCTACTTCGCCATTCCCTGCATGGGCGCCGTGCTCCACACGCTCAACATTCGCCTCTTCCCCGAGCAGCTCGTTTATGTCGCCAATCACGCGGAGGACAAGGCCATCATCGTGGATGATTCCCTCGTGCCGCTCCTCGCCCGCGTGTCGGCACAGTTGAAGACCGTGGAGCATTTCATTGTGGCCGGGGAGGGCGACGCATCGCCCCTGGGAGAGCACCTGCGCTACGAGTCTCTGCTGGCCGCCGAGAAGACCGG
>JAUYMQ010000591.1 GCA_030698575.1 Deltaproteobacteria bacterium | reverse complement strand
GCGTCCGGCTGCGGAGGCCGATGGAATGGGAAAAGTTTTTGACGCCCTGAAGCGAGCAGAGGAAGAGCGGAAGGCCGCGAGGGGCGGTAGCCCGGCCGCGTCCTCCGTCCCTGCTCAGGGAACGGCGCCAGAGGCGGTTGTCAGTCCGCCAGCGGAGGCCCCGCCGGCTGAGGCGACACCGGAGGCCCCGCCCGCGGTGCGACCGGCTCCGTCACGCATTCCACCGCTGCGAAGAAAGGCATTCTCCAACGCTCGCGGAAGCGTGGCGGACGCTTTCCGGACCATGTGGCGGTTGGTGCGGACCCGCGGCCGCATGGAGACCAATGACGAATTCGCGGACGTGAAGCGCCGGATCATCCAGTTCGATCCCTATTCACCCGCTGCCGAGCAGTACCGGGCGATCCGGACGCGGATCGAGCTTCTCAACGAGAAGGGCGAATGCCGCACGCTGGCTGTGATGAGCGCGCTGCCCGACGAGGGGAAGACCATGACCGCCATCAACCTCTCCCTTGTGATGGCGATGTCTGTGAACCGCCGCGTGCTTCTGGTCGACTGCGATCTGCGGACCCCCCGGGTGCACTCGACTCTGGAGATCCCGGTCGATGCCGGACTGTCCGAGGTCCTCCGCGGGGAGGTTTCCCTCGAAAAGGCGCTTTACGAGATGCCCAAAGAAAATTTGACGGTCCTGCCTGCCGGTGCACCGCCCACGAATCCTGCGGAGCTTCTGGCCACCCAGCAGATGCGCGACACCCTGCAGCAGGTTCGAGAGCGCTTCGATCACGTGATCGTCGACACGCCCCCGGCGCTGCACGTGGCCGATGCGGAGATCGTCGGAAACCTGGTGGACGGAATCATTTTCGTCGTGAAGGCGGGTTCCACGCCTCGCGAGCAGGTCACGCGGGCGCTGGAAACTTTTGAGCGCGAGCGCCTCGTGGGAATGGTCCTGAACTCGGCCGAAGATCTCGAAGCCGGTGACTACGGCGGCGAGGATTGAGCATGAAGGGGCAGGGCGCCGGATCCGCCGGCGAGCAGCCCGGGCCGGCCGGGGAGCGGCTGTCGTCACGCCTGATCGACGCGAGCCTCGTCGCGATGCTCGCGGCCTCACCACTGCTCGCGAGCCGCGGCGGCCGGGAGATCTTCGCCGTTCTCGCGGTCATCGCCGTGGGCGGTGTGGCGGCGCTCTATCAGCGGGGAAGCCGCGCGAAGCGGCTCAGCCGCTGCGCATGGCTCATCTTCTTCGCGATCTCCATCTCCGTCTACCTCGCGGTGCAGGCGCTGACCGCGGCCGGGGAAGCCGGGGAGATTGCGCTATGGGCGGCCCTCGCGGTGAAGTGGGGGCTGGTAATCGGACTGGCCGGCTGGGGCTTCATGCTCGTCCTCGAGCGGCGCGGGCCCCATCTCGGCGACGCATTCGATTGGGGCGCGGCGCTGACCGTGGGCATTCTCGTGGCCGCCGGAGTCGGCTTTGCCGCCCTGGGTGACGACGCGGCCGTGGGCGCGCTGGCGACGCCCTGCGCTGTGGTGGGCATGCATTTCGTCGTGCGGGAGCAGTGCCGGAGCCTCCACAAGGCCCGGCGCCTTGCGCAGGTTGCGATGGTGAGCGCCATCCTGGCCCTGGTGGGCTGGGCCTTCAGCGCCTAGCTGCCGCTCGCGCCGGATGCGTCCGTCGAGGGGAGCCGCCGGCTGAATCTCTCAGCCGGTTTTTTGCAGAGCGGGGTGCCGGGACCCGGGCGCGGACCCGGCGCGTCACGCAGAGAGAACGGAACCGGGAATGTGCGGCATTTGTGGCCAGATGAACTTTGACGCGAATCGCCCGGTACCCGCAGGCGAACTGGAGAGGATGAACCAGACGCTCTTCCATCGCGGCCCGGACGAGGACGGCGTGTACCTGAAGGCTCCTGTCGGGCTGGCGATGCGGCGGCTCTCCATCATCGATCTCTCGACGGGCCGGCAGCCGATCCAGAACGAGGACGGCACCGTCCAAGTCGTCTGCAACGGCGAGATATACAATTTCCAGGAACTCAGGAGGGAGCTGGAGAGTGACGGGCACAGGTTCCTGACCCGAAGCGACACGGAGGTGATTGCCCACCTCTACGAGAAGCTGGGGGAAGACTTCGTCCACCGGCTGAACGGCATGTTCGCCATCGCGCTCTGGGATGAGCGGAAGCGCAAGCTTCTCCTGGTCCGCGACCGCCTGGGAATCAAGCCTCTCTACTACTACTCCGATGATGCCCGGCTCCTCTTCGCATCCGAGATCAAGGCAATTCTGGCGGCGGGGATCCCGCGCGCCATCGACGAGGAAGGCCTCGCCCAGTATCTCGCGTTCAACTACATCCCCGCCCCGAGAACGATTTTCCAGGGGTTGTACAAGCTCCCGCCCGGTCATCTGCTGCGCGCGGAGTCCGGGGCCGTGAAGGTCGAAGCCTGGTGGGAGCTTCCGCTCGACCCCGCGCCGACCGGCGCTTCGGAGGACGCGCTGGCGGAAGAGCTGAGGGCGCTTCTGCAGGACGCAGTCCGGATGCAGCTCATCAGCGACGTTCCCCTCGGAGTCTTCCTCTCGGGAGGAATCGATTCGAGCGCCATCACCGCCATGATGGCCGGCGCCGCGGCCGGTCCTGTGAAATCCTTCTCGGTGGGGTTCACGGAAAAAAGCTACGACGAGCTGCATTACGCGCGGATCGTCGCCGATCGTTTCGGAACGCAGCACGAGGAGACCGAAGTTCGCCTCCGCCCGACGGAAATCCTCCCGAAGCTGACGGACATCTTCGACGAGCCTTTTGCGGACAGCTCCGCCATTCCGGTCTGGTACGTGTCGAATCTCGCACGGCGTTCGGTGACGGTCGCCCTGGGCGGCGACGGCGGAGACGAGCTTTTCGGCGGCTACGAGACCTACGCGGCCTACCGCTGGGCGGCGCTCTACCGGCGCCTCCCGGGATTCCTCACCGACGGAATCCTTTCACCGGCCGTCGGGCATCTTCCGGTGAGCGACTCCAAGGTGAGCTTCGACTACAAGGCGAAACGATTCGTGGCCTGGGCCCGGAGACCGCCCGTGGAGGCGCACTACGGCTGGAAGGTCATCTTCGACCGGGAGCAGCGCGACGCCCTGCTGGCGGATGGCGTTCCGCGAGGCGCGGACCCCCTGAAGCTCTTCCAGGACGCCCATGGAAAGCCGGGAGCGGCCGACGAACTGGCCAGGCTCATGCGGATCGACACGGCCATCTACCTGCCGGACGACATTCTGGTGAAAGTCGACCGGATGAGCATGGCGAACTCGCTCGAGGTGCGGCCGCCGCTGCTGGATCACCGGATTGTGGAGTGGGCGGCCCGGCTGCCGTCCCGGTACAAGCTGAAAGGCCTGCGAAAGAAGGCCATCTTGAAGAAGGCGCTCGGCGGGATGCTGCCGCCGGAGATCCTCAACAGAAAGAAGGCGGGGTTCAACGTACCGATGGCCGCCTGGCTAAGGGGCGAGCTTCGCGAGACTTTTCAGGACACCTGTTCGCAGGCGCGCCTCCGGTCACAAGGGGTGTTCAGACCGGAAGCGGTCGCCCGCCTCTGGGATGAACACACCGCCCGGCGGGCGGACCACAGCCGGCAGCTCTGGGCCCTGCTGAACTTCTCACTCTGGCACGATCGGCACTACCGGACCTGATCAAAAAGAGGCGCACAGGCTGTGAGCACGGGGCACGACAAAGTTATCGATATGACGGCGGGTGAGCTCCCCCGGGGCCGCTTCTACGAGCTGATCACGCGCGTCTACAATCTCGCCGCGGCAGCCCTGGGCCTGGTCGTCCTCTCGCCGCTTTTCGTCGCCGTCGCTGTGCTCATCAGGCTCGGGAGCCCCGGCCCCGTGTTCTACCGCGGCAAGCGGGTGGGGCGGAACGAAAAGATCTTCACCATCTACAAGTTCCGCACGCTGGAGCAGGGCGCCGAGAGCATGATCGGGGCGAGGCTTCTGCGCGACGGCGGGGAGCATGTCACGCCGATTGGCCTCAAGCTCAGGAAGCGGAAGATCGACGAGTTCCCTCAGCTCATCAACGTCCTCAAGGGCGACATGAATCTTGTCGGCCCGCGGCCGGTCCGGCCGATTTTCGTCGAGGACGCCAAAGCTTCGATCCCCGGCTACGCCGAAAGGTTCAGGATCACGCCGGGGATCACGGGCCTCGCCCAGCTCCGCCACAGCTACTACCTCTCGCCGAAGAACAAGCTCCGGTTCGAGCGGATCTACATGCAGAGCCGCTCCGTGCTGTTCGATCTGTGGATCATCCTTCTCACCTTCACGCGGCTGCTGTCGAGGCAGATGACGGCGCTCTCACTCTTCCTTCTGCTCGTCGTCTTCGCCCTGTTCCTGCCGCAAGCGGTGTCCTCGCAGCTCGAACTCGATATCATGGGGCGCCCCTTCAGCCTGCTCAACCTCGTCATACTGGGCATGGGGGTCGTCTTCGTCGCCCGCTACCTGCGCGGAGACCTGGTCTTCCTGAAGACGCCCGTCGACCGCGTGATCCTGGGTTACCTCGTGGTGGCTTCCGGCGCCGTCTTTCTCCAGAGCGCATCCGGGAGCGAACTCGTAACACTGTTGAAGTTCGCCTGCACCGGTTTCGGGCTCTATTACTTCGTCGCAAACAGCGTGAACGACCGCGCCGACGAGATGACGAGCTACATGAAGGGCATCGCCGTCATTGCTTTCTTCAGCGGGGTCGCCGGCGTGGTGGGGTTTATCCTGCTCCGCGGCGAGGTGCGCTCTGAAACGCTGCGAGCCACGCTCGACGCGAAGCTCGTGACGGACTTCCTCAACAACCGGAACGTCCTGCTGAGCTATTTTCTCCTCTGCCTCCCGGTGATGCTGGCGGCGACCCGGGGCTTCAAGAGCCTGGTCTGGAAGGCCGCTGGCCTGGCGGCTTTCGCTGCAAGCATCGCTTTCGCGGCCAGCTGCTTCTCGAAGCGCGGCATGCTGGTGCTTGGCGTCACGCTCTTCCTGTACGGCTGGCGTCAGCGGCGGGAGCGGGCGACCCAGGTTCTCGCAGTGGCGCTGCTGCTCGTTCTTCTGGGCCACGCCCTTGTCACGGGCAACCCGCCCTGGGATTTCGAGATGCCGATCAGCCGCGCGCAGGAGCAGGTCACACTTCAGGCCACGGTGCTTCGGGAGCACGCGGGCGATCTTCTCCTCGGGAGCGGCGAAGCCTCCTGGCGCGTGGTCGAGGTCCCCGAAACGGTGGAGTCGAGGGACAAGCTTCTGCCGCCCGGGGGCATGAACAACATGTATCTAACAATCCTCCTGGAGTATGGTATCATCGCGCTTTTCCTCATGATTTCCGTTCTGGTGGGCGTCCTCCGCACCCTTTATCGCGGGAGCGTCACCGTCCGGGAACCACTGATCCGGGAGTTTCTCTGGGCCATCCTTTGCGGAACGGTCGGCATTCTGGTGAACCTTTTCTTCTTTGACGCGTTCCGATCCACCTCGGTGCAGATTCCTTTCTGGATCTTCGCGGGGCTGGGCATGGGCATGGCCCTGAAGTTCGGTCCGCAGCGGCGGGAGTACTACCGCCTGTGGCACTACCAGCACTGAGCCGGCACCAGGCCGGCACCAGGCCAAGCACCTAAGGATGAATCGGATGGAAGCGGGAGCAGCGAAGATTCAGGGGGTCGCGAAGAGATCGCGGCGGCAGCCGGAGGCTCCGCCGGCGGGCGTTCTGGCCCGCGCGGGGAGGGCGATCAAGGCCGGCTGGCTCAAGTTCGCGGCGCTGCTCGCGAAAGTCAACGGGGCGATCCTGCTGACCGTCATCTACTTCCTGGTCATCGCCCCGATCAATTTGCTTTCGAGAGTGGTGCGCGCCGATCTCATGGAAAAGCGCATCGGTGAGGATCCGAGCTTCTGGAAGGAACCCGAGGGGCCCTCCAGGAGTTTGGAGGACAGCCGGAAGCAGTTCTAGGGCAGGGAACCACTGGAGGGAGAAGTGCACATCCTGGGCATCTCCGCTTTCTACCACGACAGCGCGGCCTGCCTCCTGCGGGACGGCGAAATCGTGGCCGCCGCATCAGAGGAGCGGTTCACCCGAAAGAAACACGATTCTGATTTTCCCGAGCACGCGGTGAACTTCGTGCTCCGCGAGGCGGGCATCGGGGTGGGCGATCTCGACTACGTGGGCTTCTACGACAAGCCGCTGGTGAAGTTCGAGCGCATCGTGACCACCTACCTCTCGACCTTCCCCCGCTCCTTCCGATCATTCTCGAAGGCCATTCCTCTCTGGCTCGGCGAGAAGCTCTGGACACGGCACAACATAAAGCGCGATCTGGAATTCGAGGGGGAAGTGCTCTTCATCCAGCACCACCAGTCGCACGCGGCGAGCGCCTTCATGGTGAGTCCTTTCGAGGAGGCCGCGGTGCTCACCGTCGACGGTGTGGGGGAGTGGGCGACAGCCAGCTACGGCCTGGGCAAGGGGAACAAGCTCGAGCTCTTCAAGGAGATCCGGTTCCCGCACTCCCTGGGCCTTCTCTACAGCGCTTTCACCTATTACCTTGGCTTCAAGGTCAACTCGGCCGAGTACAAGGTCATGGGCGCCGCCCCCTACGGAAAGCCGGTCTACTACGATCTCATCATGGACGAGCTGCTGACCCTGCGGGAGGACGGAAGCTTCAAGCTGAACATGAAGTATTTCGCCTACGACTACGGCCTCAGGATGACCAACCGCCGGTTCGACAAGCTCTTCGGCGGCCCGCCCCGGGAGCCCGAGACGCGGCTCGAGCAGCGGCACTGGGATCTCGCGGCGAGCGTCCAGAAGGTTACCGAGGAGGTTGTGCTCCGCATGGCCCGTCATCTTCACGAAGTGACCGGACAGGAGAACCTCTGCATGGCGGGAGGCGTGGCCCTGAACTGCGTGGCGAACGGGAGGCTGCTGCGCGAGGGGCCCTTCAAGCGGCTCTTCGTACAGCCGGCCGCCGGCGATGCCGGGGGCGCGCTGGGCGTGGCGAGCTTCATTTACCACCACATCCTCGATCACGAGAGAAAGTGGGTCATGCCCCATGCCTACTGGGGGCCCGGGTACTCGACGGACGAGATCCGCAGCTATCTGGTCGACAACGGCATCAAGCACCACGAGCTGGATCGCGAAGAGCTCGTGAAGCGGACGGCCCGGCTCATCGCGGATCAAAACGTCGTCGGCTGGTTCCATGGAAGAATGGAATTCGGTCCGAGGGCGCTCGGAAACCGCAGCATCCTCGCCGACGCGCGCAACCCCGACAACAAGGACGTCGTTAACCACAAGATCAAGTTCCGGGAGAGTTTCCGGCCTTTTGCTCCCTCTGTCCTGCGCGAGCGCTGCGCCGACTACTTCGAACTGGATTCCGAGAGCCCCTACATGTTGATCGTCGCCCAGGTGAGGCCCGACAAGCGCGAGATTCCTTCAGTGACCCACCTGGATGGCTCTGCGCGGATTCAGACGGTCGCACGGGAGCAGAACCCGCTGTACTACGATCTGATCAAGGCGTTCGACGATCTCACGGGCTGCCCGGTGATCATCAATACCTCCTTCAACGTGCGCGGCGAGCCTATCGTCTGCACGCCGGCGGACGCCTACCTCTGCTTCATGCGAACGAACATGGATCATCTTGTGCTCGATCGGTTCCTTCTCGACAAGAAGGAGATGGAGCCGCTTCGAGAGGACGTCGACTGGCGCACACAGTTCGAACTGGACTGACCGCCCATCCGGGGTCGGGCCGCCAACAAGGAGCGAGAATGAGTTTCAAGGATGGTTTCAAGCGGCTCTCGATATTCGGCGAGCTCTGGGCTTTCATGCGTGAACGCAAGAAATGGTGGCTCGGGCCCATCCTGTTCATGATGGTGGCCTTGAGCGTGCTGATCGTCGTTACCGAGAAGAGCGTCGTCGCGCCCTTCATCTACGCTCTGTTCTAGCGCCGCCGCGCCGGGACAGGCGGGCGCCGTGCTCCGCGCCTCAACCAGGGCCGAGAGGTCCGGAATCTGCGAAGGAAAGCAAATGAGTCAGGGATTCACACTGTGGTTCACCGGCCTCTCGGGCGCCGGAAAGACAACGGTCTCGAAGGTCGTCGAGAAGACCCTTCGGGAGCGCGGGCTCAAGGTGGAGGTTCTCGACGGCGACGTGGTCAGGACGCATCTGTCGAAGGGCCTCGGTTTCTCGCGGGAGGATCGCGACACCAACATCCGCCGCATAGCCTTCGTGTCGCATCTTCTTTCACGCAACGGCGTGGCGGTGCTGGTGGCGGCGATCTCTCCTTACCGGGGGATCCGGGATGAAGCGCGGGAGATGATCGGAAACTTCGTGGAGGTGTTCGTGAAATGCCCCCTCGACGTCTGCATCGAGCGCGACGTGAAAGGGCTCTACGAGAAAGCCATCAAGGGGGAGATCAAGGAGTTCACCGGAGTTTCGGATCCCTACGAGGAGCCGCTCTCGGCGGAACTGGTGGTGGAGACCGATCAGGAAAGCGCCGACAAGTCGGCAGAGAGGGTGCTCGCCACACTCGAACGCCTGGGCCACCTCCCCGCGCCCTCCATTGGCGGCGGAGCCTACAGCGCCGGAGAAGAGTCCGAGATCAAGAAGCGGCTCGAGCGACTGGGCTATCTCGAGCGCGAAGGCGGAGCGAGAGGCTCCGACGAGTGAGACCGCGGCGCCGCTCGCCGGCGGGGACTTTCCCGGACGCCCACAGGGAAGCGTATCAATGAGCCGTTTCGTCGATCTTCATACGCACTCGACTTTCTCCGACGGGACGCTCGATCCCCGGAGGTTGGTCGCGGAGGCGCGCAAGGCGGGCCTGGCGGCCATCGCCCTCACGGATCACGACGTTCTCGACGGGCTAGCCGAGGCGCGGGAGGCTGGTCGGGAGGAGGGCGTGGAGATCATCGCGGGTGTGGAGATCAGCGCCCGCTCGAAGCACGGCGAAGTTCACGTGCTGGGGCTGGACGTGAGCGGCGGTGAGGCGCCGGAGTCCCCCCTGCAACTCGTCCTGGCCCGTCAGCGGGATGCCCGCCAATCGCGTGCTGCGCGGGTGCTGGAGAAGCTCGAGTCGCTCGGCATGCCGCTGGATCTCGATGAAGTGCGCCGCATCTCCGGAGAAGGGAGCCTGGGCCGTCCTCACATCGCCAGCGCGATGGTGGCCCGCGGCTACGTCGGTTCGATCGAGGAGGCTTTCGCGCGATACCTGAAGGAAGGCGGCCCCGGCTACGCGCCGCGGGAGGCAGTGAGCGCGGAGGAGGCCGTGACACTCATCCGCGATGCGGGCGGGCTCGCATCGGTGGCGCATCCGGCCTTCGTTCGGACGCGCGATCACGACGAGCTGGAAGCGTTCCTCGCGAGCCTGGTCGACGCGGGGCTCGAGGGGCTCGAATGCTTCACGAGCGCGCACGACGAAGCTGCGACGGCCGCCTGCGTGCGCATAGCGCGGCGGCTGTCCCTCGTTCCGACGGGGGGCTCGGATTTTCACGGCGACCGGAAGACGAACGTGCGACTGGGACGGACGCGCGGCGGCGGGCGCATCCCCTACGCGATTCTCGACGACGTACGCGAGCGCGTGGCGTGCAGGCGTGACGCCCCTGCGCGCGGCGCTGCAGTGCAGGACGGCGCCTGACAGGCGCCATCCGGCCATGGAGGTCAGGTTGGGCGAGATACAGATCGCCGTCATCGGTGCGGGAGGCTGGGGGAAGAACCTCGTCCGGAACTTCGCGGGGCTGAAGGGCGCCAGGCTCTCCTGGTGCTGCGATCTGAACGAGGCGACCCTCGGTCGCATCGCGGCCCAGCACCCCGAGACCCGCGTCACGACGAAACTCGAAGAGGTTCTGGCAAGCGACGAGGTGAATGGCGTCGCCATCGCCACCGACGCGCCCACCCACTTCCGCATCGCGAAGGCTGCGCTCGAGGCGGGCAAGCACGTTTACGTGGAGAAGCCGCTGACAATGGAGTCGGCGGACGCCGCCGCGCTCGTGAAGCTGGCCGCCGAGCGGGATCTGAAGCTCATGGTGGGTCACCTTCTGCTCTATCACCCCGCCGTGGACAAGCTCGAGATGCTCGTGGAGTCGGGCGAGCTGGGCGACATTCATTATATGTACACCCAGCGCCTCAACCTCGGCGTGGTCCGCAAGGACGAGAATGCCTGGTGGAGCCTCGCCCCCCACGACGTGTCGGTGATCCTCCACCTGTTCCGGGACGATCCCGAAACGGTCAGCGCGCGAGGCGAGTCCTACCTTCGCCCCGGCGTCCAGGACGTGGTCTTCGTGAACCTGCATTTTCCCGACGGGCGGATGGCCCAGATCCACGTGAGCTGGCTCGACCCCCACAAGATGCGAAAGATGACGATCGTGGGGTCGAAAAAGATGGTCGTGTTCGACGACATGGAGGCTTCAGAGAAGATCAAGATCTACGACAAGGGGGCCGAGGTCGGGGGTTACGCGTCCTACAACGAAGCGATCACGCTCAGGCAGGGCGACATCTTCATCCCCCACCTCGACATGACGGAGCCGCTGCGCCGCGAGTGCGCGCACTTCGTCGAGTGTATCGAGACGGGACGGACCCCCCGCACGAGCGGCCAGGAGGGGCTGCGCGTCGTCAGGGTGCTCGAGGCCGCGCACCATTCGCTGGCGGAGGGCGGGCGGCCGATGACCCTCACCGAGCCGCGGGGCGCCGCGCTGCGCGGAAAGGCCACCTCATGAGCGGGACGGGCGAAGGTCGCTGGTTCGCGCACGACTCCGCCTGCGTGGACGAGGGCGCCGAGATCGGCGAGGGGACGAAAATCTGGCACTTCTCCCATGTCATGAAGGGCTCGAAGATCGGGCGGCGATGCAACCTTGGCCAGAACGTGGTGATCTCGCCGGGGGTGGTGATCGGCGACGACGTGAAGATCCAGAACAACGTTTCGATCTACACCGGCGTGATCCTTGAAGACGAGGTCTTCTGCGGCCCGAGCATGGTCTTCACGAATATCGTTACGCCGCGTTCGGGCACGCCGCGCAACCGCCCCGAGGACTATCACCGGACGCTGGTCCGAAAGGGTGCGACCATAGGCGCGAACGCCACCATCATCTGCGGCTCTACGCTGGGGCGTTACTCCTTCGTGGGGGCAGGGGCGGTGGTCACCAAGGACGTGCCGGACTACGCCGTCGTCGTGGGCAATCCGGCGCGGCTTCACGGCTACGCCTGCGAGTGCGGCCTGAAGCTGCCGCTGAAAGCCAGCGACGCCGAGCGGGAAGCACGGTGTGCGGAGTGCGGGCGCGTCTACGAGATGCGCTCCGGTGCCATTCACTGCACGGGCGGGCCCGTGCGCAAGCAAGTAGCGGAGGGATGACGGCGTGAAGGTATCTCTTCTCGATCTCAAAGCGCAGTACGAGACAATCAAGGACGACGTCCGCGCCTCTATGGAGGAAGTCCTCGATGCGCAGAATTTCATCCTGGGCGGCCAGGTGGGCCGGCTCGAAAAAGCGATCGCCGACTATTCCGGGACGGCCGCGGGCGTGGGATGCGCTTCGGGCACCGACGCGCTCTATCTGGCCCTGCGCGCCCTTGAAGTGGGGCCGGGCGACGAGGTCGTCACGGTTCCCTACACCTTCTTCGCCACCGCCGGCGCCATCTGGAACGTCGGCGCCAAGCCGGTGTTCGTCGACATCCAGCCTGATACCTACAATCTCGATCCCGATCGGCTCGAGAGCGCCATCACCGCGCGAACGAAGGCTATCATTCCGGTGCATCTGTTCGGCCAGTGCGCGGACATGGGGCCAATCACGGATCTGGCGAAGCGGCGCGGCATCGCAATCGTCGAGGACGCCGCACAGGCCATCGGTGCTGAACAGCAAGGCAGACGGGCGGGGAGTCTCGGGGACATCGGTTGCTTCAGCTTCTTCCCGTCCAAGAATCTGGGCTGCTTTGGCGACGGCGGCATGGCGGTCTGCAACGATCCGGCGCTGGCCGAGCGGATGCGCATTCTTCGCGTCCACGGCAGCCAGCCGAAGTACTTCCACTCGCTCGTCGGGGTGAACAGCCGGCTCGACACGCTTCAGGCCGCGGTCCTCCTCGCGAAGCTCCCCCATCTCGACCGATGGAGTGCGGGAAGGGCGGCGCACGCAGCCTTCTACGACGGCGCCTTCGCCGACGTCACGGAAATCGGACGGCCGGTGGCGCGTGAGGGAAATCTGCATGTCTACAATCAGTACACGATTCGCGTGCCCGACCGGGACGGCCTGGTGAAGCAGCTCTCGGCGAAGGGGATCGGCCACGCGCTTTATTATCCCCTGCCGTTGCACCTGCAGAAGTGTTTCGCCTCGCTCGGGCACCGTGAGGGGGATTTCCCGGAGTCCGAGCGCGCGGCGCGGGAGACCGTTTCGCTGCCCATCTATCCTGAACTCCCGGAAGATGCGCGGGCCTACGTCGCGGAAGCGGTCCGATCCTGCTTCGCGTAGGAGGGGTCATGGCCGGAAAGCGAACCAGCAAGCGGGCGAGGAAGGGCGGCGCCGGGGACATGGGCGATCTCGCCTCCCTCCTGGCGCGGATGAACGGCCTCAGGGCCCTCGTCGTCGGCGATCTCATGGTGGATCACTACCTGCGCGGGGATATCAACCGCGTATCGCCCGAAGCGCCCGTGCCGGTTCTGACGAAGGCCGAAGAGAGCTGGGTTCTCGGCGGCGCGGCGAACGTGGCGCACAACCTGGCGCGCCTCGGAGCGCGCGTGGAATGCATAGGCGTCCTGGGGCGTGACGAGGCGGGCGAGCGGGCACGGGCTGATCTCCGGCGCCTGGGGGTGAGCGTTCCGGGCGTCCTGCTCGAGGCGAAGCGCCCGACGACGCAGAAGACGCGGATTGTCGCGCAGCGGCAGCAGCTGATCCGGATTGATCACGAAGACGCCGCCCCGCTTTCGGGCAAATCGGAAGCCGGTATCGCGGCGCGCGTGGCCTCGCGGGCCGGGCGCTCGGACGTCGTTGTCATCAGCGACTACGCCAAGGGTGTGCTCACCGAGAAGGTGCTGCGGGCGGCGCTGGACGGCGCGGCAAGGGCAGGGGTTCCCGTGATGGTCGGCCCCAAGGGATCGAGCTTCGCGAAGTACCGCGGGGCGACGGCGATCGTTCCGAACCAGGCAGAGGCCGAGCGGGCCACCGGCGCGGACGTGACGGTGGAGGGAGGCCTCAGGCGCGCCGCCGAGCGTATCGTCGCTCTGGCCGCCTGCCGGGGGGTTGTGATCACGCGGGGCGGGGAGGGCGCCTTCGTCTTCAGGCCACCGGCGACGATGACGCACGTTCCGGCCGAGAAAGCGGAAGTCTTTGACGTGACCGGCGCAGGTGACACCTTTCTCTCGACGTTGGCGCTGGCCCACGCGGCCGGCGCACCGATGGAAGCCGCCGCCCGGCTCGCGAACGTTGCGTCGGGGATCGTCGTGGGCCGCGTGGGAGCAGCCACGATCACGGCGGATGAGTTGAGTCAGGCGGTGGAGCGGCGCGGCCCGGGAGCCGGGAAGCTCGTATCGCTCGAGGTCCTGGCGGATCGCGTTGCCGCGGCCAGGCGCGCGGGGCTCCGGGTGGTTTTCACAAACGGATGTTTCGACCTGCTCCACGCGGGGCACATCCATCTGCTGGACCAGGCCCGGCGGTTCGGCGATCTGCTGGTGCTGGGCATCAACGACGACGCGTCGATCCGGCGTATCAAGGGAAAGGGGCGCCCGCTGCTTCCCGCCACGGAGCGAGCCCAGGTGCTCGCGGCACTGGACAGCGTGAACTATGTCGTCGTCTTCGGTGAAGAAACGCCGCGGAAGATCATCCAGCGAATCCGGCCCGATGTTTTGGTGAAAGGGGCGACCTACGCGCCCGAGGAGGTCGTGGGGCACGATCTCGTGGCGCGTTATGGCGGTAAGGTGGAGGTCATACCGCTGCTCGAGGGGGCGGCGCGGATCTCCGAGATTCTGGCGCGCGCAACACGCGGGCGCGGCGGGCGGTCCGGCTGAGGCGCGGGCCAGGGCGGCGTAGCGGCAGCAGAACAGGGGGCAGGAGGCGGCATGGCAACGGAAGGCGACACACGGCATGACAAGGAGCGAGCCTTCTGGGGCGACTACGTCCGGCGAAAGCAGGTCCCGGACGAGAAGCTCAAGGTGCGCGGCGACTACCGGTCCTACTTCGGTTCCGGCAAGTTCGCCGAGGGCCCCGGACTGGTCGACATCCTCGGCGACATCAAGGGGAAGCGCCTTCTCGAGTGCGGCTGCGGGACCGGCTGGGTGAGCGTGCTTTTCGCGCGAGCCGGCGCCGAGGTCTGGTCCTTCGACATTACGAAAGAGATGATTGCTCACGCCATCCGCGTGGCCGATGTGAACGGCGTGGGCGACAGAGTTCATCCGGAGGAAATGACGTTCGAGAATATGCGCTACCCCGACAATTTCTTCGACATCGCGGTCGGGTTCGGCGTGCTCCACCATGTTGATCTGCCGGGGTCGCGTGACGCGCTCTACCGTGTGTTGAAGCCAGGCGGCGTTGCAATCTTCAACGAGCCGCTGGGGCACAACTTCCCCCTCGAGTTCGCGCGCAAGTACCTTCCCTATCCG
>JAUYMQ010000588.1 GCA_030698575.1 Deltaproteobacteria bacterium | reverse complement strand
ACGTCCTACGTCGTGTATACCAGCTCGACGATGGACACCACGCCCGGGCAACCGGACGGCGGATCCGTCGGCTGCCTGAGCTGCCACGACGGAACCGTCGCCTTCGACAGCCTGGTGAACGCGCCGGGCCCGGGCGGTGTGGCAGGCTACACGGTCAGCGGCAGCGAAAATGCCACCTTCCTGAACAATCCGTCCTTCAGCCTGAACTACTCGTTCGAGATATTCGGCTTCGTCCTTGACAAGCCGACCACCATGGTCGTGGTGGCAAATGCTTTCGGGAATCCGGCGGGCCTCATCGGCACGGATCTTTCGAACGACCATCCGATCTCGATGGTCTACCCGACGGCCGGCCAGGATCCGGCGTTCAACCAGCCTCCGGGAACACCGGGGAGCGCGCGGGAGTTTCCCAACGGGATTCGCACGTTCGAATCGGATAAGGTTCAGTGTGCGTCCTGCCACGAGCCGCATCTGAGCGACACCGCGGCCGAGGCGAAAGAACTCCGCCCGTTCCTGAGGGTGAACAATACGGGCAGCGCAGTCTGCCTCACCTGCCACATCAAGTAAGCGGCGGGTACAGGGCAGTCCGTGAGGCGCAGGCCCCCAGGGCCTGTGCCTCTTTACGTTGGCGTTCCCGGGGACCGGCGAGTAGGCTCCTTCGAACGATCTCCCCGGCGACCGCGCACCCCGATGGCCGCGCAAATATTGCGATCCTCCTGGACCTCCCCGCGACGCGGGATCCTTTCCGACAAGCAATATTCGTTGCCCCGCGGGGAGAAATCCTATGGCCCCGGCGGGGGCGCCGCTCCGGCATGCTTCCTGCTAACTTTACGGGAGGATCACGGGGGCACCGTGGCAGTGGCCCCCCCCGGAGAAGACGATGACAGGAGAAGAGGCTGATGGCTGACGCACCAACCGATGCGAGCCGTGAAGGGGCGGCGGGTACCCCGGCGGGAGAAGTGAGAGACGCCCTCTCGTGGGAGAAGCCCGCCTTCAACCGGGAGATTCTTCGTCGCTACGATCGGCCCGGGCCGCGCTATACGTCCTACCCGACCGCCAATCTCTTTCACGAAGGCTTCACCGCAGGCGACTACGAGGCCGCCGTCCTGGCTTCGGACCGGGAGGCGCCCGACCGTCCGCTCTCGATCTACGTCCACCTCCCCTTCTGCGGCACGCCCTGCACCTTCTGCGCCTGCAACGTGATCTGGACGCACAAGCGGGACCGGGACGCCTGGTACGTCGATCTCGTCGGCCGTGAAATCGAGCGTGTGAGCGCCCTGCTCTCGCGAGGACGCAAGGTCGTCCAGCTCCACTGGGGCGGCGGAACGCCCACGCACACACCCGCCCCCATCCTCGCCCGTCTTGTCGACTACCTCCGGGCGAACCTCGACTTCGCCGACGACATCGAGATGGGCATCGAGCTGAACCCCCGCGAGATCGACCCGGACCATCTCGAAGTGCTCCAACGATGCGGTTTCAACCGGGCCAGCATGGGGGTCCAGGATCTTGACAAGCAGGTGCAGGCCGCGGTGCACCGGATCCAGACGAAGGATCAGACCGCCGCGGTGCTGGAGGAGTGCCGCGAGCGCGGGTTCCAGAGCATCAACATGGATCTGATCTACGGGCTCCCCCACCAGACGAAGGAGAGCTTCGCGCGCACCGTCGACGAGATCGCCCGGCTGGGCCCCGATCGCATCGCGCTCTTCAACTTCGCCTATCTCCCGCAGATGTTCCGCCACCATCGGGCCATCGATCCGGCCACGCTCCCCTCGCCGGACACGAAGCTCGACATCCTCGAGCTGGCCATCGAGGGGTTCACGGAAGCCGGCTACGTGTATATCGGCATGGATCACTTCGCGCGGCCGGACGACGAGCTGACCGTGGCCATGAGCGAGCGCACGCTCACCCGCAACTTCCAGGGGTACTCGACCCGGCTCGGCTGCGACATGCTCGCCTTCGGCGTCTCGGCGATCAGCCAGGTCGGCCGCTGCTACGCCCAGAACCACAAGACGCTGGAGGGCTATGAGCCCCGCGTGGCGCGGGGCGAGATACCGACGGAGCGGGGGATTCTCCTGACCGACGACGACGTTCTGCGGCGCGAGGTGATTCGCCGGCTCATGTGCCACTTCGTGGTGGTGAAATCCGAGATCGAGGGAAAATTCGGCATCGACTTCGACCGCGACTTCGCCGACGGGATCCGCGCCCTCGAGCCGATGGCCGCCGACGGCCTCGTGGCCCTTGGCGACGACCGTGTTACCGTTCTCCCGCTGGGGCGCCTTCTGGTCCGGAACATCGCGATGGCCTTCGACGCCCACCTGAAACCCGCGACGCAGGCCGGATTCTCGAGGACGGTGTAAGGGAGCCATGACAGCAGAGGCGCGCACGGCGGTGCTGATGTTCAACTACGGGGGCCCCGGCTCTCTCGACGACGTTCGCCCCTTTCTGCAGAACATCTTCTCAGATCCCTCCATCCTGGATCTGCCGTCCCCACTCGCCCCGCTGCGCCCTGCGCTGGGCTGGCTCATCGCCGCGCTACGGGCGCGTGCCTCGCGCGCCTGCTACCAGGCTATCGGCGGGCGCTCGCCCCTGAACGAGGAAACGGATCGGCAGGCGCGCGCGCTCGCCGGCGCGCTGGCGGGCGAAGGGGCGTTCGTCGTCCTTCCGGCCATGCGCTACTGGCGACCCCGTACGGACGACGCGATCCGGACGGCGCTCGAAGCGGGCGCCGAGCGCTTCGTCCTGCTCCCCCTCTACCCGCACTACTCCACCACCACGACGGAGTCGTCGATCCAGGACTTCCGTCGCGCCGCGGCCGAGGCCGGGGCAAGCGATCTTCCGGTCCACGTTGTTCGGAGCTACCACGCGCATCCGGGGTTCATCGACGTCGTCGCGCAGACAATCGCCGGAGAGCTCGAGAAGCTCGAGGAGCAGGACCGGCGCAGCGCCACCCTGCTCTTCTCGGCCCACGGCCTGCCGCAGCGGATCGTCGATCGGGGTGATCCCTATCAACGCGAGGTCGAGGAATCCGTGCGCCTCGTGGTCGAGCGCCTGGGCTTCGAGGGGCCCGTGCGGCTGAGCTACCAGAGCA
>JAUYMQ010000587.1 GCA_030698575.1 Deltaproteobacteria bacterium | reverse complement strand
CCGAGGTCGCCCGGCAGGAAGTCGAAGGTGAAATACAGGCTGCCGGCGGGCTGGAGCGCGGGCAGCGCGATGATCTCGAACGACAGCTGAAGGCCGACTTTCCCGACGGGTTCGACGGCCGCCTGCTGGCCCGCTTCGTGGAGGCCGTCGAGGAGGTCGCCGACGGTCTCGAGTACGATGATCTCGAGGAAGTCTGCATCGACCGGCGCGATCCGCTGGTAATCTATCTCCGTTTCAACGACAAGCAGATGGCCGAAATTCTCGATCACCTCGCCGCCGACGCCGCCCCCGCCGCGCTGCGCCTCCTGCGGCAGTTCATCAAGGACAATAGCGAGGGGGACGACGTCATGAATCTCCTGGCCCGGAAGGCCTTTGCCGTCCGCGACGACCCGCCCCTGCGCTCCCGCGCCGCCGGCCGCTAGCTGGATTCCCAAACCCGAATCCATCGACATCCAGGAACTGGCACGCCTCTTGCTCCTCTTTCATGATGCGGGTGCATTGCCTGTGCCCGCACCACCACTGGAGCGGCCGGCGTGTCTCCCGTACTCAGGCGATTCAATACGCTTTTCTCGTTTACTGCCCGGCGCATCGCAACGGCTCGTATCGCGGGCTGTCTGGATTTCCTGACAGTCTGGTTGTCGGAGATCAAGGACGCTCCACAAAGGAGGTGGTCCCACGCGACCCTCCTTCGGCGTGTTTTGTGCCTCGCCCTGTCTCTTCTCGTGGCGTTCCCGCCGACGCCTTCCCAGGCGGCCGTCGACCCGACGGACGGCTCGACGGTCATCCAGGCGCGCGGAGGTACGGGGGCGCCGGGCGTGGCGTCGTCGTCGGTTGCCTCGAGCGACCCATTCACGGGGGCGGCGACGGCCCGATTGCCGATCGCGGCGCCCCAGGGGGCCGGGGGCGTCCAGCCGCCGGTGGCCATCGGCTATAGCAGCCAGCAGGGCAACGGCTGGATCGGCGTGGGATGGGGATACGGCGCGGGGACGATCCAGCGGTCTCTCCGTGAGGGGGTTCCGGGTTACGGCGCCTCCGACACCTTCCAGCTCGACGGGGAAGACCTCCTTCTCGACAACCAGTCGCCGGCCACGTATCACACGCGCCGCGAAAGTTTCCTGCGCATCGAGCACATAACCTCGGGCGGCGACTACTGGGTCGTGCGCGACAAGCAGGGGACCGTTTCGCGTTACGGCTTCAACGCCGATGCGCGGGTGGTCCATCCGACGAACGGTTTTCCCTTCGCCTGGCACCTCGACAGCGTGACTGACGCCCACGGGAACGAAATCCGCTACACCTACACCCAGCCCTCCGGGACCAACCTGGCCCTCCTATCCGCCATCGCCTACGCATACCGAGGCGGCGTACCCGTCGGCGATCTCAGGACCATCGAGTTCGTGACGGAGGACCGGCCCGACAAGCCGGAGAGCTACCTCGCCGGATTCAAAACGCTTCTCGACCGGCGCCTGGCCCGGATCGACGTCAAGGTGAACGGGGTCCTCGCGCGCCGGTATGACTTCGCGTACACGCAAAGCACCGACTCGGGGCGCTCGCTTCTCGCCTCAGTGCGGGAGATTGGAAGCGACGGCGTGACGGCGCTACCCCCCACGGTCTTCACTTACACCGACAACACGGGCAACGGAGGCACGAGAGGATGGAGCGATCAGGGGGCCGCCGGCTGGAATCTGCCCGGGTTGCTTCAGTTCGTCGAGACCGACAAGAAGGACACCGGTGTTCGGCTGGCCGACGTGAACGGCGATGGCCTCGTGGACGTGGTTCGTTCCAAGAAGAACGTGGGGCGGCAGGTCTATCTGAACAACGGCACCGGCTTCGACGCCGCCGCCAGCCCCGCCTGGACGATCCCGGTGGATCTCGTCGACGACAAGGGAAAGGACCAGGGCTTTGCCTTCCTCGACCTCGACCGAGACGGCCTCCTCGATCTACTCCAGATACGGGAGCGCGACGGTACGGCGGGCTATCAGGGGACCGATCGGGCCGCCTATCTGAACAACGGTTCGACCTGGGTTTCAACGCCTTCCTGGAGCAACAATATCGACCTGGCGAACCATTTCGTACTACGCGACGGTGGATCGGGGAGCAACCCCGAGGGGCCGACTCAGCCAGTGGATCTCAACGGGGACGGGCGCGTGGATCTCCTCATGGCGAAATTCTTCATCTTCATCGCCAGCGAGTTCACGAATCGCGGCTATCAGCGTAACAACGGGGCGGGTTTCGATACGTTGCAGAACGACCGCTACACGATCTGCACCGCTAACACGCCGGCCTGCCGGCTCGATTCCATCTTCGTCCAGGATCAATTCTGCCTGGGCGGAAACGGGGTGAGTCTGTGCGCACACCTGCGCCTTGGAAAGCGCCTCTTCGACCTGAACGGCGACGGGCTCACCGACCTCGTGACCAACTTCGACTCAAACGTCACGGGCTCAACGGCCGTGAACGCATACCTGAACGACGGAACGGATTTCGTCCGAGACGATGCCTGGGACGTGCCGCCGCTGATCGATTTTGAAAAACTCAACCAAGGCATTCCCATCACCCACGACCAAGGGGTGCGCATCGCCGATGTAAACGGCGACGGGGCGCTCGACCTCGTGCAGGCGCGCGACGAGAACGGTACACTCATCTTGAACGTCTGGATTAACCACCAAACCACGAACGGCGGCAGCCCGTGGGTGCCGGACGCCGCGTGGAACGTCCCTGCGGACGCGGTCTTCGTGGACAAGAACTCGAAGGATCTCGGCGTGCGCCTTTCCGACGTGAACGGCGACGGGCTCCCCGACATCCTCATTGCCGCGGCTGCGGGATTGAAGAAAACTTATCTCAACCAGGGAACGAAGCCCGATCTGCTGAACCGCATCGTGTCACCCCTGGGGGCGACCACCTCGCTCGACTACGTCCCCTCGACCCTATTCGACAACACGGGCGGCGACGGCCAGCCGGACCTCCCCACGCCCGTCTGGGTCGTGAGCGCGATCACCACCGACGACGGCCTGGGGCAGGCGGGATCGATGGCCACGACCACCTTCGGTTACGCGGGCGGCATTTTCGACGGCGCACGGCGGGAGTTCCGCGGGTTCGAGATGGTTTCCGTCACACAAGCCGACGGCTCCGTCGTCGAGCGGCACTTCCACCAAGCGGACGGGCTGGCGGGGCTCGAGAAGTCCATGGTCGTGATGGGCCCAGCGCCGGGCGGGGGGCTCACGCCGCTCCGGCAGGAGGAGGCGGCCTACGCCTTCATGAGCGCGGCCGACGCGGCGCCCACCGTGGTCTTTGCTGACGGGACGACGGGCTCGCTCAGCCCTTCCGATCCGACGCTCGCCGCTTTCTCGGATTGGAAGGCGCGCTTCGCCGGGGCGCCGGGGGCGGCATCCGCGCGGCTGGCGCTGCCCGTTCAGAAAGACGCCACGGTCTTCGACCCCGCCGCGCCCGCCCAGGCGATGAGCACGCGGACGCTCACGGAGTACGACAGCCGCGGCAATGCCACGGCCGAGAAATTCCTGGGGGACGTGACGCAGGCGGGCGGCGAGCGCTTCACCTTTCTTGAATACGCAACCCCGGCTGATCCCACGACAAACCGCTTCGGCCTCCCCTCGCACGTCTACGTCACCCCGGCGAGCGGCCTCTTCGCAGACCGTATCGCGGAGACGGAAGTTCTCTACGACGGCGCCCCAACTTTCGGGACGCTCACCACGGGTGACATCACCGCGCTCCGCCGCTGGCTCAAGGATCCCCTGACCTCGGCGGAGTCCTATGTCCGGACCGGTTTTTCCTACGACGCCCACGGCAACGTTTCCCAAATCACCGCGGATGAGGGCGGTCTCGAGATCAAGAGGCAGATCACCTACGGCCCCGCGGGCGCGTATGCCACGCAGGTGGTCGAGGCCGCTGGCACGCCTGAGGCGCTGACGGCGCTTTTCGAGTACGACCCGCCCGGCGCGCCGCCGGGACTCGGGCTGCTCAAGCGGCGCACGGAACCCGACGGCAACGTGACGGACTTCACGCACGACGCCCTGGGCCGACCGACGGAGGCCACGGCTGGCGGGGGGCTGGCGCAGGTGAAGCGCAGCTACGACCTCGGCGTTTTTCCGGCGGTCATCTTGACGCAAATTCTGGAGTCGGGCACCGCGAGCGCGCCTACGCACACGGTCCAGCTCTTTGCCTACCTCGACGGCTTCGGGCGCGCCGTGCGCACCGCGCGGCCGAGTGATGCGAGCGACTGGATCCTGGAAGATACGTTCCGCGACTCGCTGGGGCGGGTGTCGAAAGCGGGCTTCCCCTTTAAGGCGACCGATCCCGCACCCTCGCTGGTGCCGCTCGACGAGAGCAAGTCCGGGACGGCTTTTACGTACGATGCCCTCGGCCTACCGCTCACCACGACGTCTCCCGATGAACAGGGCGTGCTCCGAACGACGGCGTTTACCTACCTCGTGGGAGATCTCGACGGCGACGGGGCGGTGGATCAAAGCCGCCGCCGCACCGACCCGGCCGGCAAGGCCCAGGAAGTCCTCGTCGATGCCCGCGGCAACACGCAGGCCATGCGGGACTTCGACGGCGCCACCCCCCAGACGACGCGCTACGTCTATGATCTCACCGACCGGCTCGCCGGCATCACCGACCCCGAGGGACACGCCACGTCGCTGACCTACGACACCCTGGGCCGCCGCCGGCGTCTCGTCGATCCCGACGCGGGAACCTGGCTGTATGCCTACGACGCCGTGGGGCGCATGACGGCGCGCACCGACCCGCGGGGCAACCAGTTGCTGTTCGATTTCGACGCGCTCTCGCGCCTGAGCGCGAAGCGGCTCGATCTCGGCGGCGGCGCTTCGCAGACCCGGGCCACCTACACCTACGATCAGGGCCCGAACGCCCAGGGGCGCCTCTCGGCCATCGATGATGCCGTGGGGCAGCGCACCTTCCAGTACGACCCCCTCGGCCGCATCACCCAGGTAGGGCAGACGCTTTTCGGGCACCCCTTCGCCGAAGAGGCCACCTACAACGCCCTCGGGGCCATCACCACGCTGACGCTCCCCACGGGCGAGGTGGTCACGCGCACTTACCTCGACGGCTTCTTGAAGAAGGTCGAGGGGCAGGATCGGTACGCGACCGATCTCCAGTACGACGTGTTCGGGGGGCTCTTGCACGCCGCACTCGGCAACGGCGACACGCTGGACTTCTCCTTCCACCCCAACGGCCGCCTCTCGGGCATTCAGTCCAACGGCGGCCAGGCGCAGGATCTCGCCTACGGCTATGACCCGAGCGGCAACATCGCATCGGTGACCGACGCGCTGGACCCGAGCGCCTCCCGGAGCTTTACCTACGACGGTCTCGACCGCCTGACGGCGGCCACGGGGCCTTCCACGAGCGACACCTACACCTACAGCCCCT
>JAUYMQ010000399.1 GCA_030698575.1 Deltaproteobacteria bacterium | reverse complement strand
TCGAAAGGGCCGGGCAGCAGGCGGGTGTCAAAGCTGCTGCTGACCGAGTAGGCGAGGCCGCGGTTGTCCCGGATCTCGTTGAGAAGCCGGGAGGAGAATCCGCCCCCTCCCAGCGTGTAGTTGAAGACCTGGAGCGCATAGTAGGCGGGGTCGTTTCGCGTGATTCCCCGCTCGCCCAGGAGAATGGTGGATTGCGTGAAGGGACCGTTAATCTTCTTCACTCCGGGATCGCCGCTCCGGGGCGGGAGGGGGGGTACTTCTTTGAATACCGATCCGCCTGCGGAGAGCCAGGCGTCGAGGCTGTGGCGAAGCCGGCCCGCCAGATCCTTGCCGTCCGCGTCGCCGGCGGCTGTGATGACCACGCCTGCGGGGCCTGCTACGCGCCGCCAGTATTTCTTGCAATCCTCCAGCGTGAGCGATGCGAGCGTGCCCTCCGTCCCCGAGACCGGGGCGCCGTAGGGGTGCCCATCGTAGAGCATGGCAAGCAGCGCACGGCCCGCGAGGTAGCCGGGGTCCTCGGCCGAGGCCTTCAGGGAGGCAATCGCCTCCGCGCGGACCTTCTCGAAATCCGCCGCCTCGAAAGCGGGCGTCGCTAGCACCTCGCCCAGCAGATCGAGCGCTTCGTCGAGATGATCCGTAAGGGCGGAGAGCGAAACTGTGACCATGTCGCTCGAAGCGTCAATGCTCCACTCGGCGCCGATGGCGTCGAAGGCCCCGGCGAGCGACTTGCCCGGGTGGGCCTTTGTGCCGCGCTGAAGCAACTCGGCGGTGACCGCTGCGAGCCCGGCCTTGCCGGCCGGTTCAGCGAGCGTTCCGCCCGGGAGGACCATCACGATGAAGACGACGGGAATTTGAGTTTGCCTCGAGACGATCAGCGTAACGCCAGGCGGCACCTCGAAGGTTTCCACGGGGATGGCCACAGCCCGCTCGGGTTGAAGGAGGGCCCAGATCGCGAGCAGGAGCAGGGCAAGCATGCGGCGTACGTTCATCGGGCACCTCCTGAATGCGGCTCTGCCGTCCCGCCCGACACGGGCGCGGTCGGCTCGAGGTATGCGGCTGTCTCGTTGTTCTCCGTGAACACGCGCCCGGCGGCCCGGCGGATGTCGCTGGCCTTCACCTTGCGGACGGCGGGGATGTAGTCGTCAATATCGCGCCAGCTGCCCGTCGTCTCGAATTCTCCCAGCAGCATCCCGCGATAGAACATCGAGTCCTGGGCGCGGAACCAGCTCGCTTCGATCTGCGTCCGGGCTTTCCCGATCTCGGATGCTGATATTTCGCTGTCGAGAATCTTCGCCATTTCCGCGCGCAGCGCCCGCTCCACGTCCGGGATCGTCTTTCCGGGAAAGACCTGTGCGTAGAGGAGGAAGTTGCTCGGATCGATGCTGAGCCCGTCGTAGCTCGAGGAGGCCGCGGTGGCGAGGCCGCTCTCGAAAACCATTGCCTGAAGCAGCCTGGCGCTCCGCCCGCCCGAGAGAATCCCGTCGAGCACGTCGAGGGCCGCGAAGTCCGGATCACCCAGGCGGGGGGCGTGGTAGCTCAGGTAGACAATGGGGAGCTGCGCGGTCCGGCGGAGCACGACGCGGCGCGCGCCTTGCTGCTCGGGCTCCGAGTACTCCGGTCGCTCCGGTGCGGGGAGTTGGGGGAGTGGGCCGAAGTGTTTTTTCAGGAGCGAGATCATCTTCTTCGAATCAAAATCGCCCACGGCGATGACCGTCGCGTTGGAGGGGCGGTAGTACTTCTTGTAGAAGGCGCGGGCATCCTCGGGATCGAGCCGGCGAACGTCCCCCATCCACCCGATGACAGGGTTCATGTACGGGTGAGCCGTGAAGGCCGCGGCGTTGAGCTGCTCGGCCAGCTCGCTACCCGGGTCGTCCTCCGTCCGAAGGCGCCGCTCTTCCGTCACGACGTCGCGCTCGGAGAGAAACGCCTTGGAATCGAGGAGGAGATGGGCCATACGATCGGCCTCGAGCTCGACGGCGACCTCGATGTTCTCGGACGCGATGTTCTCGAAATAGACCGTCGCGTCGCGGGACGTGAAGGCGTTGTCGTCGCCGCCGCTCCGGCCGATGGTCTGGCTGAAGGTCTTCGGGCCGAATCGCGGCGTGCCCTTGAACATCATGTGCTCGAGCAGATGGGCCAGTCCCGTCTTCCCGAGCTTCTCGTCCCGGCTTCCCACCCGGTACCACACCTGGAACGACACGATCGGCGCCCGGTGATCCTCCAGCAGGAGAACGCGCAGGCCGTTGGGAAGCATTTCCTCGCGCACCATGTCCTGGTAGCGCGGCGGTCCCCCGCGGGCGGCAACCGGTGGCGCGGCCAGAAGTGCCGCCGCAAGTGCGAGAATTGGGGCGAAGCGGGACATGTGCATGGCAAAGTCTCCCTGACTAGTTCGAGGCGAGCATGATTACGTTGCTCTTGCCGGGCAACACAATGGAGGGGATTACGACCTGGCGGAAGAGATGCCTTCGCGCGGGATACAGGGCGCTGTTGATGAGGACGTAGACGTTCTTGCCCGCGGCCAGCCGCCGGCGGAGCTCCCGGTCATTGTCGATCCGCAGCACGGGCCTGCCGACATAGGCCTCGATGAACAGCTCCGACCGGAAGAGGCTCAGCAGTTCGGCTTCCGGGGGCACCTCCCGCGCGATCTGCAATGCGGCGTGCCGTGGCGAGTATTTCTCATTGAGCCAGCCGGCAAGGGCTCCCCGCGCCGTGCCGACGTAGAGGACGGCGCAGATGACAACGGCGGCAATCGCGCGCCCGGGACGCCCGCGCCGAAGCGATATAAGCGCGAAAAGGGCCCACAGCGCGACGGCGGCGAGGGCTATGCCCACCGCGTCGGACAGATCCGGATGTCTGGAGCGCAGATAGGCGCCCCCCGCAAGAGCGCCCGCGGCGGCGACCGCCGTAAGCGCCAGGAAGCCGAGGCGCGTGAGCCGTCTCGCAACACCCCGTTCATCACCGGTTGCAGGGCTGAGCAGGAAGCGATCCGCCGTCCAGCCGATCCAGAGTGCGAGGGCGCCGAAGGAGGGGAGGAGATAGTATTCGCGTTTCTGATGGCTGAGGGAGAAGACGATCAGCGCGGGGAGCAGCCACGCGGCCGCCAGGAGGAGCGCCTTTCGCTCCCCGTCAGATTTTTTTTCGCGAAGCGCCAGTACCCCGGCCGGCAGGAGAAAGGCCCAGGGGAGGAACAGGACGGGGGTCTCGTAAAGATAGAAGAGGAGGGGCTGCGGATGCCTGGACGGCCCTCCCCGGAAGCCGCCGAAAACCTCCTCGCGCATGAGACTGATCATGGCCTCGGCCCCGATTTGATCGAGGATCAGAGCGGCCCAGGGCAGAACGAGGGCCAGCGCGACGAGCAGGCCAAGGAGCGGGCGCATCTTCCGTATCTCGGCGACGAACCCGGGCCCCGCTGCGAGCGCCGTTGCGGCTGCCAGCGGGAAGAACAACCCGATGGGCCCTTTCGCGAGGAAGGCGAGCCCGGTTGCCCCCCAGAAACCCCAGGCCATTGTTCCCCGCCAGTCCGCCTCGCGGGCCTGCAACAGGCAGAGCATCGAGAGCGTGACCAGGAAGCACAGCGTCATGTCGATACCGGCGCGAGCGCCGTAGACGATGAACAGCGCGCAGGTGGCGAGCATTGCTGACGACACCAGGGCGGCGCGGCGCGAGAGAAGTCGATCGGCTATCAGGAAAAGCAGGACGACGCTCCCCGTGGCCGCCAGGGCCGATGGAAGCCGGTAGACCCACTCGTCCGTGCTCCCGGAGGCTTTCTGGACAATGGCGGCCAGCCAGTAGTAAAGCGGCGGCTTCTGGAGGTAAGGGTGGCCCGAGATCTCCGGGACGGCGTAGTTTCCCCTATCCACCATGCCGCGCACGACGAGCGCCCGGCGTGCCTCGTCGGTAGTTTCGAAGTCCCGCGTGCCGAGCCCGTAGAGATAGAGGACCCCGCACAGGGACACGAGCAGGAACACGCTCCAGCGCCGGTGCTGCAGGAATAGCGGGGTGTCGGACATCGCTACCGGGGTAAACGGGGAGGATCGCCTCGAGGTCACTTGCGCCGCGCCTGCGCAAGATTCGACTACGCAAGGGTAGAACATCGCGGCGTACGCGTCGACGGTTAACTCATCAGCGCCGGTTCCCCCACGACGCCGTGTCACGGCCTTGCCGCCGTTGACAGCCACCGTGGCGGCCTATAATGAGTACGCGTGGCCGTACGGTCCGCGTTCGCGTGGCGCGCCGGCGAACGATAGGTCCCACAGCGGAGAACCCGATGATCTCGCGCAAGGTCGAGTCGATGAAGCCCTTCATCGCCATGGACATCATGGAGCGCGCGCATCAGATGGAGGCCGCGGGCGAGGACGTGGTGCATCTCGAGGTGGGGGAGCCGGATTTCGAGACGCCCGCGTGCGTGGTCGAGGCGGCGATCCGGGCCCTTCGCGAGGGGAAGACTCACTACACGGACAGCCTCGGGATCCCGGCGCTCCGGGAGGCGGTGGCAGAGGAGACGCGCTCCAGAACGGGGCAGGCGGTGGATCCCGGCCGGGTGATCATCACCTCGGGGTCCTCCCCCGCAATGCTCCTGCTTTTTGCGACGCTCCTCGAAGCGGGCGACGAAGTCATCCTTTCCGATCCCCACTACGCCTGCTATCCGAATTTCATCCGTTTCTTTGGCGCGAATCCGGTAACGATCCCCGTATCGGCGGAGGAGGGCTTCCTGCTGGATCCCGCCGAGGTGGCGGCCAGGGTGACTCCGCGGACACGCGGAATCCTGATTAATTCACCGGCCAATCCGACCGGTGCCGTGCTGGACGGCGAGCGCCTCGCCGCCCTCGCGGCCCTTGGCCCACCGCTCCTGTCCGACGAGGTCTACCACGGTCTGGTCTACGAGGGAGAGGCCCTCTCGGCACTGGCGTTCTCGCAGGGGGCCTACATCCTGAACGGCTTCTCCAAGCGCTACGCGATGACCGGATGGCGGCTCGGCTACGTCATCGTGCCCCCTGGAAGCGTGCGCGCCGTGCAGAAGCTCCAGCAGAACTTCTTCATCTCCCCTAACTCATTCGTTCAGTGGGCCGGCGTGACGGCCCTGACGAAGGCAGCCCCCGATCTGGAAGCCATGCGGAAAACCTACGCGCGCCGGCGGCCCTTTCTCATCGAGGGGCTTCGTGATCTCGGGTTCCGGATTCCGGTGTCGCCGAAGGGCGCATTCTACGTATTTGCCGACGCCAGGCATGTGGATGGCGACTCGAAACGGCTGGCCTTCGATCTCCTCGAGCGCGCCAGAGTAGGAGTGACGCCCGGGGTCGATTTCGGGCCCGGGGGCGAGGGGTTCCTCCGCTTCAGCTACGCGGCATCCGAGGAACGCATCCGGGAGGCGCTCTCCCGCCTCGAGGGCTATCTGCGCGAGAATGCGCGCGGGCCGGCGCGATGAAGGTCACGTCCGCGGAATTCCACGCCGCCGCCCACCAGGCCGCCGCTGTTCCAGAACCGCGACTTCCAGAAATCGCCTTCATGGGGCGATCCAACGTGGGAAAATCCTCCCTCATCAATGTCCTGCTGAACCGCAAGCGGCTGGCGCGCACCAGCACCACGCCCGGGCGAACGCAGGCGGTCCAGTTCTACCTCATCAACAACCGGTTCTTCTTCGTCGATCTGCCCGGCTACGGATACGCCCGCGCGCCCATCGCGCTGAGAGCGGAGTGGGGGCCGCTGGTGGAGAGCTATCTTACAGGGCGCGCAACGCTTCGGGGCGCGGTGGTGATCCTGGACGTGAGGCGGTTGCCCGCAGACGGAGACATCGAACTCCTCGCTTACCTCGAACGCCTGTCGATCCCCCCGATCGTCGTCCTCACGAAGGCGGACAAGCTTCCCCGGGGTCGCCTCATGGCCCAGTGCAAAGAAATCGAGCGCGTTCTCGCCGAGAGGGTTGCGCCGCTCCCGGATCCGCCTCTGACCTTCTCCTCCACAACCGGTTTGGGGAAGGACACGCTGTGGCGCCGCATCCGTCAGCGTCTCGACGTTTAACCTGGAATCTTCCCGACGTTAAAGGAAAAGTTGACGTGGCACGCGCGACTTGAGTGACTGCCGCGGAACGGTTTCGCGGACACGCGCGCGGGTCATGACGGGTGTCCGATCCGGTGACGCGAGCACGTGTCCCGCATCCGGAAGGGGGGAGATATCGAGTTTCAGGGGACCGAAGATCAAAAATAGCTAAAAAAATATCTTGACAGGCCGAAAACAAAAAATATAAAAATGTTCAACACTAAACTCCTATAGGAGGTAACTACATGGCAGCAAAGCGAAAGAAGAAGGCCGCGAAGAAGACGGCCAAGAAGAAGCCAGCGAAGCGAAAGGCTGCGAAGAAGGTAGCCAAGAAGAAGACCGCGAAGAAGAAGAAGTAAGTGGTCTCTGTCTGAAAGAGACAATCGCGCGGAAAATTACGTGGGGCTCGAGAGCAATCTCGGGCCCCACGTAATTTTGGTGAGGCGCTTCGTGTCCACGCCGGCGTGCACACTGCGACTTCCCGATTGCGCGATCTTTGCGGATTACGTAATTCAGTGTAGCCGCCGAGCCGCAGCCGGCCCGGTCGTTCCCTGCCAGCACCCCGTCGCCTTTTCTCCGTAAAATTGTAAGTATATGAAATATATAGGTTTTTAAGGGTGCCTTCAGCCGTCCGGCGGCCCGGTGGGGCCGTTGCCAGCGGCCGCTCAGCCTGTCTATTATAAGGAGGCGTCCGGGCACCCCGCCCGATCGGCCGCCACCCCGGGAGAGAGACCACGTGCCGCGGGATTGGTCCCTGGCCGGGAATTTTCGGACAGTCTTTTCACCACTCGGATTGCAACATGTTCCTGTCGAAGAAAGAAGGGTTCACCAGCCGGGAGGTGCAGGTCCTCACGGGGCTCACGAACCGGAACCTGCAGTACTGGGACGAGCAGGGCGTCTTTCCACCCAGCCTGAGCCGTCCCGCCGGTCGCTCCCCCCGCAGCGGTAACCGCCGGCTCTACAGTCCCCTCGACGTGATGGTCCTCCAGGCGGTCGCCGCCCTCAAGCAGAAGGGGATGAGCTTCCAGCGGATCCGGAAGACCCTCCGGGTCCTCCGGGACGAAATGGGGATCGAGAAGCCCTTCCATACGGCCCTGAACGGCTCGGGGCGGATCAGCTTGCTGACCGACGGGAAGAACTTCTACCTCTGCCGAAATGACCGGGAAGTGGTCAACGTTCTGAAAAATAGTGGCCAGTACCTGCTTCTGCCCCTGGGGGAGATGGCCCAGGACCTCAAGGTGCGGGTTCGGGATCTGCAGCGGAGCCGCCGGGATGAGGCCGCTGCGCGAGTTTCGCGCAACGGGGCCCGGCGGGCGGCCAGCCGCTAGCGGGAGGGATCGAGAATCAAAATGCCCCGCCGTGGCGGGGCATTTCTGTTTCCGGGGCCGGAACCCTGCCGGTTCCGGAAGCGCTTCCCGCTCAGCGAAACAGATCGCGTTCGGCCGGCCGGACGAGTTCGGCTGCCCGTCCCTCTCCAAGCCATGTCCCGGCCCCCCGCAGAAGGGCGGCTGGGATTCCCCCCACCTTGCCCATTACCAGGCCGGCCGCAGCGGCCACCTGATCGGCCAGCGCCATCACCGTGACCTCCAGTTTTCTTTCCGACCAGTCCGCCAGCCCCCGGAGATCCACGAGGGGCCTCAGTCCGGCGACCCCGATCGCCACGTCGACGAGCCCCTCTCGCCAGGGCCGCCCGAACGTGTCGGTGATCACGACTCCGACGTTTCGACCGGTGAACGACTGCAGCTCGCGGAGGAGGCGGGCGGCGGAGGCATCGGGATCGGCGGGGAGAAGAACGGCCTGCCCGGGGCCGGGGGCGTTCGACTGGTCGACGCCGGCGTTCGCGC
>JAUYMQ010000573.1 GCA_030698575.1 Deltaproteobacteria bacterium | reverse complement strand
ATCATCCTCGGCGCGAGCTTCGGAAAGATCAACAGCTCGCTCGTGAGCGACGTCCTGATGCCGCCCATCGGGCTGGTGCTCGGCAACGCCGATTTTTCGAAGCTCTTCATCAATCTGTAGGATACGGCCTACCCGACGCTTGCGGCGGCCCAAGAAGCCGGCGCGCCCACGATCAACTACGGGGCCTTCATCAACGGCGTCCTCGACTTCGTGATCGTGGCCTTCGTGCTCTTCCTCGTGATCAAGCAGATGAACCGCCTGAAACGCCAGAAGGAGGCGCCGGAAGCGGCGCCGACGACGAAGGACTGCACCTTCTGCCTGTCGTCGATTCCGATCAAGGCGACCCGCTGCGCGCACTGCACCGCGTCGGTGTAGGCGTTTCGGACGGGACTGACCCGCGCGCCGCTCCCCCGCATGTCATTGCGAGGCGCCCCGCCCGAGGTCCCGCGCGAAGCGCGGGCCGAGCGAATCCCTAACGAAGGGCGCCGAAGCAATCCCCTTCGTCCTCGCCACCCTCTCCTCGGGGACGTCGCGTGTCACAGGCCGGTGATAGACGAGGTGTCAGGCCCCTCGGACTAGCCGCCGCCGGGCCCGGCGCTTCCCCCCCGCCAGATTTGCTTGACCGGCTTCATCCGTTCGGGTTCTCCTGACCGGATATTCCTGACCGAGAATCTCCAGAGGGGCTCCCTGCCGTGTCTGGACTGCCGCCCACATTCGAACCGACCCGAGAAGCGCGTCGCGCCCCGGCGCCCCCGGCACCCATACGACCCGGTCATCGTTCTTCGGCCGAGGCAGGTGAAGCGGCCTGGACAGCCTTTCTGGCCGAGGCCCGGGCCGCGCTCCAGGCGAGCGGGCACCAGAATGGAAAGAACGGAAAAGATGTCGCGGAGCGTTTTGCGGCGTCGCTGGCCGCGCGCTTCGGCGCCTCTCCGGGGAGTGCGCGCAGGAACAGGCGCGCGCGCGCGGTCCCGGCGGAAGACGACCGGCACGTGCGGGTGTGGCTCGGCGGCTGGATCTTCGTGCGCCACGATGCGTCAGCCGATCCGGCGGCGCGCCGGCTCGGCCCCGAAGCCATGGCGCGCTTTCACGAGGCGTTCGCGGGCGGTCTCGGGTGCGTTTACACCGCCTTGGGCGAGGTGCGCTTCATGGCGCGCCGGGCGCTTCTCGAGCACCTCGCCGGCCCGCACCCCGCATTGCCGGCGCTTCCGCGCGCAAAGGCCGCCGCGCTTCTGGGTGCGCACCCGGAGAAGATTGCGGCGTTAGCCGCGCGCCTGTCACTGGCCGAGCGCCGCGGGGCCGCCGCGCGGCTTCGAGCGCTGCGCCTTCTCGATCCGGGCTGCGGCGCGGGGGCCTTCCTTGTTGGCTGCCTCGAAGAGCTGGTCCGTCTCGGAACGGCGCTCGGGATGGGCGCCCCCGGGGCGATCGCGGCGCAAGCGGTGACGGAAAACCTCTTCGGCGTCGACGTGGATCCGGGTGCCGTCGAGGTGACTCGCGGGCGTCTCGCGCTCGCCGCGCCCGGCGCGACGCCGAATCTCGCCGCGGGCGATGCGCTCGCGCTTCGCTGGTTGCATGAATTCCCTCGCCTTTTCGAGGCGGGAGCGGTGCGGGGATCCACGGGGCCCGGCGCAACGGGCGAGGGGAGCTTCGACGTCGTCATCGGCAATCCGCCCTACGTCCGGCAGGAGCTGATCAGGAGCCACGAACTACCGGCGGCCCTCCGCCGGCGGGCCAGGGCGCTCGGCCTCTCGCAGCGGGCGGACCTCTACGTCTACTTCTTCCTCGAAGGGCTCCGGCTCCTGCGCCCGGGGGGAACGCTCGCGCTGCTCACGAGCCATGCCTGGCTCGATCTCGACTATGGCGCCGCGCTCCGGACGATTCTCCTCGAGCAGGCCGATCTCTCTCTCATCGAGAGCGACCACCGCTCCTTCCGGGGGGCCAGCGTCAACACCGTCGTCACCCTGGCCCGGCGGCGCGCGCCCGGGAACGGATCGTCCACGAAGGCGGCGCCCGGTGACGGGGCGCCGGTGCGCTTCGCGACCCTCCGCGTCCCCTTTGCCCGGGCGGCCGAGGGGCCGCTCTTCCGCGCTCTCGACGGGCGACGCGAGGTCGAGACGCCCGCGCTTCGGCTGCGCCTGGCTGCCCGGGATGCGCTCCTGCCCGCGGCGCCGCGGGACCCCGTGCCGCGCTGGGGCGGGCTCTGGTTACGCGGTCCGGCGGTCATCTTCCGCGCGCGGGCGGCGTCGGCCGGGCGCACGGTCGCACTGGGAGAGATAGCCGAGGTTGTCTTCGGCTTGAAGACCGGCTGTAACGCCTTCTTCCATCTCGAAGACGAGGGGCCCGCCGACGGAGATGACGGCAAGGGCGCGAACGGCTTGCGGCGCGTTCGCTCTCGCCTCGACGGCCGCAGCCATGTGATCGAAACCGCATACCTCCGCCCCATCGTAACGACGCTCAAGGAAGTTTCAGGGCTCGCGGTCGCGCGCGACACGCTTCGCCGGCGCGTCCTCGTCATTCCGCCGGGAGCGGAACTCGCCGGCGCGCGCGTCGCCGATTACCTTCGCGCCGGCGAGCGCCACGGTGTCCACCGCCTCGCCTCGGTGGCGTCACGCGCACCCTGGTACGCGCTCGCGCCGCCCCGGGGCGATTTCCTGATTCCCCGGCGCATCGGCGCGCGCATGCCCGTCGCCCGCGCGGGCGGCGTTGCCTTCGACAACAACCTCTTCGGCATCACGCCGCGCGCAGGCGTTCCGCCCGACGCGCTTCACGCGGTCCTGAACGCAACGATCACGCGCCTTTGCGTCGAACTGGAGGGCCGGGACCTCACCGGTGCGCAGGCCGTGGTCGACACGAACGTGTACCTCGTGAAGGCCGTTCCGGTGCCGCGCTTGGATCTGATTCGCGTGCAGGCGGAACCGCTGTCGCGCCTGGTGCGTGCGCTGGCCTTGCGGCCGTCGCGATCGATCTTCGACGAGCGTGGCGCGCGAGACCGTAACGCCCTCGATGCACTCGTTCTTTCTCTCTGGGGGCTGCCCGCGCGCGAGGTGAATGCCGTTCAGGAAGCCGTGGCCGGCCTGGTGGCGCGCCGGTTGGCCAAGGCGGCGGGTGGGGCGGCGGAACAGGCCTCCGCCGGGCCCGGATTTTAGAAATCCTTGTTCTTCAAGGGTTTAGCTCATCTCTTGAAAGCAGCTTGTCAGGGGCTAAAATGGCCGAAAAAAATCCTAGCAATTTCAAGGCCATGGACTTATGCTGGCGATGCATTGGATGAACGCCTGTCGCAGTAAGCTTTTCTCGTGCAGCACTCGCTCAATTCTTCTCAGTTTGGTTTTGGAGACCCCCAAATGGCTTCGTACGCCGAAAATTCGGAAACCAGCGAGATCCGAGTCGATGACATCCGCCGGATTCTGCAGACGCGCGTGACCCGCGGCGAGGTTCACGTGATACGGACGGCGGAGGGGTACACCATCTTTCACCATTACCGCAGCAGCGCGAACGCCAAGAATCTCGAGATGCCCGTCGCGCAGATCCGCGCGGCGAGCCCGAGCAAGTTCGGAGTGTTCTGGCGGCGCGGCAGCGGCCGCTGGTGGACCTATCACGACGCCGAGGAGCACCCCTTCGTCGCCAGCTTCGAGCGATGCATGGACGAGATCACGAAGGATCCCTGGGGTTGCTTCTGGGGTTGAGAAGCGGGGAGGAGATGCGCGCGCATCTCCTCCCTTTTTTTGAAAACGGCTTTCGCTTTTCTTTCGCCTAACGCGAAACGCACAGAAGGGAAGATGAAATGAAAGGAAATGAAATGACCATCTCCGGCGCCTCGCTTCAGTTCCTCGCTGCGGCCTTCGCCACCTGGTGCGATCAGAAGAGCCGCCTTTCGGCGGCGCGAGCGTCAGGCCTCGTCGACGATGCGATCCATGACGCCTTGATGGAGGACTACACACGCACCCGTGATCGGATCAGCGCGCTGCTGGCGAGGGCGGAGGCGTTGCGCGCGGCCCAGCGGGTGGCACGGACCACCCGTACGCCCGCCGCCGCATCTTCTTTTGACAGCCCGGAGGGATTGCCCCTCGGGCGGCAGTGCCCGGCCTGTTGAGAAATGGGGGCGTCCACCTTTTTTTGACCGTCTTTCAGGTTGGCGATCAGCGGTTCGGAAAAAGTGAACATCCCCTGAGGAGATCTGAAATGGCTCTGGTGAAGACGATGATGGTGAACACGCTGGGATGGGCGCCGGCTTTCCGGGAGACGGGCATGCTGCACCGGCTCTCCCGCCGCCGGCTCAAGCAGAAGGGGCTGCCCCCGGGGAGCTACGCGCCGGGCGACGCGGTGATCATCGAGGCGCGCTGGAAGATCGAGGCGGGGGAGGTGGTGCTGGCGGAGATCGGCGGGCGCGAGGCGCTTTACCGCCACCGGTCCGGCGCCACGGTCGTCCGCTTCGAAGCGGGGGAGGGCGCTGCGCCCGGCGACGTTCCCATCCAGGTGCCTCTCTCCGACCTCCGCATCCTGGGTGTCGTGATCGGCCTCCGCCGCGAAGGGACTGGCCCCCGGCGCTGAGAAGGGACTGTCCCCCCGGCATTGAGCCGAAGAACCAAGCGACCGTGCGGGGGAGGGACTGTCCCTTCTCACCCGGAATCTAAGGACAGTCCCCATGCGCCACGTCCTCCATGTCAACGTCGACGACTTCTATGCCTCCGTGGCGCGTGTGAAAGACCCCACGCTCGGCCGTCGCCCTCTCATCGTGAGCCACATCCACAGCCGCGGCACCGTGATCTCGGCCTCCTACGAGGCAC
>JAUYMQ010000562.1 GCA_030698575.1 Deltaproteobacteria bacterium | reverse complement strand
ATTCAACTAGGGCGGGGGGTGGCACTGAGGATGCGCACGGAATCTACAGGCCAAAGAAAGATGAATCAAGGCACTATCTAGTGCCCACTTGCCCAGGGAGGACGAGCGCCAGTATCCGCTGCTCGACGTAGGGGAAGAAGGGATTCCACCGGAGGCGCAGCATGTCGTCGGCCGGGATCACCAGCACACCCCGCTCCCCACGCAGCGCCAGGCTACCGAGCCGGATCCCCGGACTCTTGCCCTGATCCTCGCCGCCGTAGAGCGGATCGTTGGCAGGAATGGGCAAAGCAAGATGCGTTAGAGAGTAGATCGATCGGGGCCAGGTCAGCTCGATATCGGTCGTGGCGGACCCGCTTTGCCCCGGTTTCTGCGATCGAACGACCATGTGCTCGCTCTTGTCGTTCTCGTTGGTGACCAGGCTGAACGTGTAGCGCTTGTCCGGCGTCTCGGTGATCGATTCGATCCAGGCCCGGGGGTCCTCCTTGAGCAGCGCCTCGATCTCGATCGTGCGGTTGATGTCGAACAGCACCAGCTCGTGCCCGCGATCCGGAAGCTGATCGAACAACTCCTTCACCAGATCGGGGGCCACGATCGTGGCGTCGACTGCCGACTGGAACGCCAGCACCGGAGGAAACCCGTCCAGTTTTCCGGCCGCGCCCAAGCGTTCGAGCCGGTTGCGGTTCTCGATCGTCAGGCGGTAGGCCTGGTTGCCGGCATTCACGGCGAAGGAGCCGTACTTGTACGGGTCGTACTCCGGCAGGATGGTGTTCCAGTTGAGCTTGTCGAGCCCCAGGAGCCGCCCGATCCGTTCCTGCCAGATTGCGAGCACGGCCATGGGTGTGACCCCGATCTCGGGCGACATCAGGAATACCCGCTCGATTGCGGGGAGGGATGGGTCTTCGAGAGCGGCGAGCGCGTAGTGCACGGCGAGCGCGCCGCCGTTGGAGAACCCGACGATGGTGATCGGACGCTCTCCTACCTCATCACGAAGGCGCTCTACGGCGAGTTTCACGGCGGCCGCCATGTCCTCGTAGCGGACCCGCACGAGCCCCGAGGGCGCGGTGCCGTGGCCCGGAACGCGCAGCCCGACGACCGCGGCGCCCCCGGCGTTGAGACGCTCGGCCAGGGCGCGTAGGACATACGGGGAGTCGGACATCCCGTGGATCAGCAGCACGCCTGCTGCAGGCCGCTCAGTGGAAAGGACGTAGCTGCGATTCCAGTCGGGGCTCCAACTCCCCGAGTCGGTCTTGCTGCCGCGAAAGTAGCGATTAAAGGGGAGGCGATCTTCGGGGTCGATCCGATTGTAAACAAGTTCGTCGAGCTGCTTGAAGAGGCGGTCTTCGAGGGCCAGGTAGTCGTCGAAGGTCCGGGCGGGCGTCGAAGTCGTGAATTCGGCGTCGAGCCATGCCGTGTGCCACACCTTGAGATCGGGCTTCTGGTCGAGATACCAGACCGCGCCGACCAGAATCACGGCCACCGCGCCCGCGACCCAGATCAGCAGCGCCTTGAGCATCCATCCCGCCCGGCTCATACCGGCCTTCCCCCAGGCAATAGGTCACATCCTTTCCGGGACTCTCTGCAAACGGGCATCCTGATACACCATCCGGCGGATCGCTACATTCATTTCTGAAAATCTTCGGACACCGGCCACCCCGTTCTGCCACTAACTCCAACGGCCCTTCAGCAAGCGCTTCAACGCCACGCCCTTCGCGCCCGGGGATCCGGGCGATCAGGCACCCATGCGCGGTTTCACGGCGACCATGCTTTTCTTCTGCGCCGCGCTGGCGTTTGCGCCGGCGGACGCCGCTTGGGCGACGAGCGTCGTCATCGAGCGCGGCGCCATTTCAGGCCGCGCACGCCTGGCGCCGATTTTCACGGGCAACCTTCCGACCGCGACGGCCACCTTCACCCTCGAGCCCGGTGACGAGGATGTCCCGGGGCTCGACTACGCATCCATCAGCCCCGGCGCCTTCAGCCTGGTCATCAATCCGTTCACATACGTCTGGTCAGGGTCTTTCAACGCTCCCGCGGACATGTCGCTCATTGATTTCGAGGTCGGCACATCGAGTTTCACGACAACGATCTTCGGGCTGAGCGTTGTGGTCGGGGACACGCTCGATTTTTCTCCTCCACCCTTTCTACGTTAACGATCCTGCCCCCGCTCCCGCCCTTGCCAGGGACGCTCACGGACCCCTCTGTGAGCGTCCATCTCGTGGTCACGCAGGTCTTCCTGCTCGGTCTGACCCCGATTGCCTTCGACTTCAGCGGCACCTACGAGATTCGCGCCACCCAGACGGCCATCCCCGAGCCGGGCTCGATGGCCCTTCTGGGCGTCGGGCTGGCCGGCCTCGCCATATTGGCACCTCTTAAAAGAGTAAAATTGGCACTTTGAAGGCCGATTGGCCTAGCGTATGCTCGAGGGGATGATAGAGCTTGCCTTCGTCCCCGACCGCGCCTCCGCGCTCCCCGTCTACCGCCAGCTCGGCGATGCACTTCGTGCCCTGATCGATCGCGGGCGCCTCGGCCCGGGCGTGAAGCTTCCCGCCACGCGAGAGCTTTCCGCGGCGCTCGGCCTTCATCGAAACACCGTGAGCCGCGCCTATCAGGATCTGGTGGGCGAGGGCTATCTCACGGCGCACGTGGGGCAGGGGACCTTCGTGGCCCGCCGCCCGCCGCGCGGGCTGCCCGACAGACCGGCCGCGAGCGGCCCTGAGACGGACGAGTTCGTGTGGGAGGGGCTCTTCGCGCATCGCGTGCGCGATCTCTCACTCCCGCCGGGCTTCCGCCGCCTCGGCGACGCGGCGCGCACCCACCCGGTCGAGTATTCCTTCCGAGGCGGCCAGGTCGCCGCCGACGCGCTCCCTGAAAAGGATCTTCGCCGCGCCTTCGACCGCATCGTTTCATACCGCCTGCCCGAGCTGGCCAACCTCCACGAGCCCCGCGGTTACGCGCCGCTCCGTCGCGCTATCGCGCAGCACCTGGTGACGCGCGGCATCGCGTGCGGCGCCGACGACGTGCTGGTGGTCAATGGATCACAGCAGGCCATCGACTTGCTCGCGCGCGTCCTCCTTGATCCCGGCGACACGGTCGTCGTCGAGCAGCCGGGCTACTTCGGCGCAACGCTGGCCTTCGGCGCCGCGGGGGCGAATCTCGTCGGCGTGCCGGTCGATGAGGACGGGCTTCGCACGGACCGCCTCGAGCGGGTGCTGCGGGGCCGGCGGGTGAAGCTCGTCTGCGTGACACCTTCGGCGCACTGCCCCACGTCGGTGACGATGAGCGAGCGGCGAAGGCAGGAGCTTCTGGCGCTTTCCGACGAGCACGAAGTGCCGATCGTGGAGGACGACTACGACAGTGAACTGCGCTACGAGGGGCCGCCAATCACGGCGCTGAAGGGGCAGGATCCGGCGGGGCGCGTCATCTATGTGGGAACCTTCTCGAAGATCATCTTCCCGTCGCTTCGTCTCGGCTATCTGGTCGCCGCGCCCGCGCTTCTGAACAAGCTGGTGCTCTCGCGCTGGGTGGCCGACGCACAGCCCTCCGTCGTGCCCCAGGCCGCCCTCGCGGAGCTTCTCGACTCCGGCGCGCTCGACCGGCACGTCCGCCGCATGCGAAAACTTTACAGCGAGCGGCTGGCCGCGATGCTTGCCGCTCTCGAAGCGTCGATGCCCGACGGCGCGCGCTGGAGCCGCCCGCCCGGCGGCCACCTCGTCTGGGTGACGCTTCCGGCCGGAACCGACCCGGACGGGCTCTTCGAGGCGGCGTTTGCGGCGGGGATCGAGTACACGCCCGGCGAGGTATTTCACTTCGACGGGCAGGGGCGGGAGAACCTCGCCCTTTCTTTCACCAATATGACACCGGAAGCGATAGGCGCGGGCGTGGCGCGGCTGGGAGAGATCCTGCACCGACAGCGCGCGCGTCCCCGCAGGAGGTCCGAGCGATGAGCAGGCAAGCAAGTGGTGGCGCCGGAGCGTCGTGGATGCCGGCCGCATTCTGGATCCTGGGCCTCGGCAACCTGGCCAACGGCCTCTGGATGCTCTTCTGGCCGGAGGGCTGGTATCACGATCTGCCGGCGGGGGTGCCCGACACGGGGCCTCTCAACCTTCACTTCGTGCGTGACCTGGGCGCGGCCTTCGTGACGATGGCGGCGGTGTTCTTCGCGACCGCGCGAAACGCGCAGCGCCATCGCGGCGTGGTGATCGGCATCGGCTGCTGGTACGTGCTGCACTCGATCATCCATCTCTACGACGTGTGGGCGGGGCGCCTCGACAGCCATCACCTTATTGAAGACATCCCGCTCGTCTATATCCCGACGATCATTCTGATCGTGCTCAGCCGTCCCGGCTGGTGGGCCGACGGCGGGGAGATTGCTTCGTCGGGCCTCCGGCCCTCCTCGCAATGACAT
>JAUYMQ010000561.1 GCA_030698575.1 Deltaproteobacteria bacterium | reverse complement strand
AATATCAGCGGCAACCTCATGAGCCTCGGCGCGTTGGACTTTGGCCTCATCGTGGACGGCGCGGTTATCATCGTGGAGAATTGCGTCCGCTGTTTGAGCGAGGAACAGCACAAGGTCAAACGCCTTCTCACGCGCCCGGAGCGCTTCGAGGTCGTCCGCGACGCAACAAAGGAAGTGGTGCGCCCGAGTTTCTTCGGGGTCTTCATTATCATGGTGGTGTACCTGCCCATCCTTAGCTTGAGCGGGGTGGAGGGCAAAATGTTTCACCCGATGGCGTTCACTGTCATCATGGCCCTGGCGGGGGCGATGATTCTTGCGGCGACATTCATTCCCGCGTCCATCGCCTTGTTCCTGACTGGAAACATTTCTGAAAAGGAAAATTTCATCATGCGCCGGGCCAAGGCGATCTATCTGCCGGCGCTGAAGTTCAGCCTGCGCTTTCGCGGGGTTGCCGTTTTCGCCGCCGTGTTCTTGGTGCTGGTCAGCGGCATCGTGGCCTCGCGCATGGGTACGGAATTTATTCCCAGCCTGGACGAAGGCGACGTGGCGATGCACGCTTTGCGCATTCCCGGCACTGCCTTGTCACAGGCCATCGAGATGCAACATGCGCTGGAAAAACGGCTCAGGCAGTTTCCCGAAGTGAAAAACGTCTTCGCCAGAATGGGCACCGCGGAAATCGCCACCGATCCCATGCCGCCCAGCCTCGCCGACGGGTTCATCATCATGAAACCGCGCAAGGAATGGCCCGATCGCAAGAAACCAAAGGCGCAACTGGTCAGTGAATTGGCCGCGGCGGTGGAGGAAATTCCCGGCAATAACTACGAGTTCACCCAGCCGATTCAGATGCGTTTCAATGAACTGATCGCCGGGGTGCGCAGTGACGTGGCCGTAAAATTGTTCGGCGAAGACATGGCCGTGTTGCAGCAGATTGGCAAACAGATAGAGAAGGAGATGAAGACCATTCCCGGCGCATCCGACGTGAAGCTGGAACAGACCACAGGCCTCCCGCTCATGAGCATTATCCCGAAACGGGGCGCCTTGGCGCGTTACGGGCTGAGCGTCGCGGAGCTCCAGGATGTGATTGAAACCGCCCTCGGCGGCAAGGCCGCAGGCGAAGTGTTTGAAGGCGATAAGCGCTTTGAAATCATCCTGCGCCTGCCGGAGAATCTCCGCACCGACATCGACGGCCTGGAACGGCTGCCGGTGCCGCTGCCCAAACGCGACAGGGACAGTGAAGGCGACGAGATCTACACGCGCGTCTCCAATCCCCCCATCAATCCTTCGCAATCCTTCATTCACCTAAGCGAGGTAGCCGACATTTTAATTGCCCCGGGCCCGAATATGATCAACCGCGAGAACGGCAAACGCCGCATCGTCGTTACCGTCAACGTACGGGGTCGCGACCTCGGCTCCTTCGTCGCGGAAGCCCAACAGCAAATCAACGCCACGATCATAATTCCGGCTGGGTACTGGATTAATTGGGGCGGCCAGTTTGAGCAATTGATCTCGGCAACCAAGCGACTGCAAATCGTTGTCCCCATCTCCCTGCTGCTGATCTTTTTTCTGCTCTTCACCACCTTCGGAAACGTCAAGCACGCGCTGCTCGTATTCACGGGTGTGCCACTGGCACTGACCGGCGGCATCGCGGCGCTCTGGCTGCGCGACATCCCGGTGTCCATTTCAGCAGGGGTCGGCTTCATCGCGCTTTCGGGCGTGGCGGTGCTGAATGGCCTGGTCATGATTTCCTTCATCAACAAACTCCGCGCGGAAGGTAAACCGCTGGAAGACGCCATCATCGAGGGTTCACTCACGCGCCTCCGTCCCGTGCTAATGACCGCGCTGGTCGCCTCGCTCGGTTTCGTTCCGATGGCTTTAGCGACCGGCACGGGAGCGGAAGTGCAACGCCCGCTGGCGACAGTTGTCATCGGCGGCATCGTCTCCTCTACGATCCTGACTCTCTTGGTGTTGCCCGGCCTCTATCGTATCTTTCATCGTCGAGAAGAGACCAGCAAACTGGAAAACGCCGCGTGAACGAGATGGCCTTCACCCACTTTTGTGCACACAGGGTTGAGTTAGATGGGGTGGACTTAACTTGTTGACTTATGGCCCCTGAGGAGAGGGCTACGGGATCGCCCGGTCCAGCGACCGGTACTGGATGGCCTCGGCCACGTGCGGCGTCCGAATGCCCTTCGATCCTTCCAGATCCGCGATCGTCCGCGCCACCTTCAAAATGCGAATGTAAGCGCGCGCCGACAACCCGAGCCGCTCCAGCGCCCGCTCGAGCAACACCATCGCGTCGGGCTGCGGGTGGCAGTGGCGCTTCACCTCGCGCGTCGTCATGGCGGCGTTGAAGGCGAACGTCCGCCCGGCAAACCGCGCGCGCTGCGTGTCGCGCGCCGCCTCCACGCGCGCCCGCACGTTCGCGGACGATTCTCCCGCGCGATCCGCCGTCAACTCCTTCCACGGCACGGCACTCATCTCGACATGCAGATCGATTCGATCCAGTAAGGGTCCCGAGATACGCGAACGATAACGCCGGATCTCTTCGGCGCTACACGCACAAGTGTGGCGCGGATCACCCAGGTAGCCGCAGGGGCACCCCTGCGTTGCCTTTCTGCTACCTGCGGTTTAGGGCCGAAAAACCAGCAGATTTGGCTTACCCGAGGGAACTCCGGACCTGGGGGGACCACCTGAGGAAGCGGAGGCTGGAGCTCGGGTTGCTCCAGATGGAGGTCGGCCGCCAACTGGGCGTTCATCCGCTGACGGCCGCCAACTGGGAGCGGGGGCGGACAGAGCCACCGCTGCGTTACTGGATGAGAATCATCGCGTTTCTGGGCTACGAACCTCCCTGCTCCTGCGTACACCGTCCACGGTGATTAACCGACCGGACATGTCGGGTCTGCCTCGTACCACCTGCCCCGGAAAAGTCGAGCAGCTAGCGCCTGTCCCTCGATCCAGTTTCGCCCCCTTTCCGTGGCCGCTCCTTGACTTTGTCGGTTCGCCCCCGTACAGCTGGGACATCGCAAGGGTGTTGGCATCGGGGGTCATGGTTTTATCTCCTTTGACCCGGATGACCGGGCCCCCCGGCCCCGCTCGAACTCCCCCGTGAAGCTCGCGGCCCAGGGAAATCTCCCTGACTGACCCCCCGCGTGCTGAGAAGCGCCGTATGAGGCGCCTCCGCATGCTGGTCAGGTGTTCGATGAGCACTCGAAAGCTCCTCCGCATCGCGATCGCGTCAACGGCTCTCCTGATAGCTGGCCTAGCTCCCACTCCGGCTCGTGGGCAAGTCGCCTTCAAGGTCGTCACCGAGCCCTACGAGTCCCTACGGGTGGGGGGCTGCTGGAACCCCAATCCCTGCTATCAACTCTGTTACGGCTGCTGCTCCACGAACGCGGACACCTGCAACTTCTGTGAGGCCCCCTACGCGAGAAGTTACTCTTGCGACGCCCGGGCGGACGTGAAGAACTACGACTGCGCGGGCAACCTGTTGTCGACGCAGACGGGGGGCTATTCGGCCAATCGAAACAACTATGAGAACTGCGGCGGTGCGCTGCCCGACGGGACGAGTTTCGATTCAACCTGCCAGCAGGCCATCGACGCGGTGTCTGCCAATGTGTTGGGCGACGGGTACGTGGGCAATCTGAAGGTCATCGACACGGGTTGCTGCACGGACGACGCGGACCTGGACGGGGTCCCGGTGTGCCTGGACTGCGACGACGGCGATCCGACGGTGGGGCTCAAGAGCGACCTGGACAAGGACGGCGTGACCGCCTGTGCAGGGGATTGCGATGATCGCGACCCCTTGCGATTCCCCGGGAACACGGAAGCCTGCGACGGTGTGGACAACGACTGCAACGGCCTCGCCGACGACGCCGACGCGGACGGCGACGGCGTGGCCAACTGTACGGACAACTGCCCCACCGTCGCCAACGCCTCCCAGACCGACACCGACGGCGTGGAGGGGGGAGATGCCTGCTCGAAAGTGGAGTGCTCGGGGGAAGCGGGCAACGCGTCCGGCATTGCGGATCTGGGCTGCGGCATCGAAGACTGCGCGGCGAGCGCTGGAAACCCGATTAACGTCATCCTCGGGAAAAACGTTGAAACCATTCCGACGCTGTCAGCCCGGCAATTCGACGTAGACGTTTCGGTTCCCCTGACCTACCGCTCGCGCTCGGATGTGGATGTGGGGATGGGTCTGGGGTGGAGCCACCCCTGGGCGATGAACCTCCAGACCTTCCTGAACGCCGGGGGCGTCTGGAAGGTGGCGGTTCAGTGGAAAGATGGCTCGCGGCGGTTTTTCACCTCAACGGATAGTGGCGCGACCTGGGCCGGTGAAGAGGCCAATTTTGGCCTCCTCACCAAGCAGAGCACGACGTGGACGCTCGTGGGCGAGGATGGCTGGACCTACACCTTTGACGCGAATGGCCGCCTGACGCTTCGCGAGAGAAAGGCCGGAGAAGCATTCCCGATATCTTTTTCCTACGACCTGAATCATCCGTCCAGGGTTTCGCGAATCAAATTCGTCAACCAGCGCGTTCGTTTCGACTACTTCCCCTTTGCATCCGGCGAAGCGGGCAAGAAGGCGGGAAAGCTTCAAGCCATCCGCGTGCAGGAGGCCGGATCGCCCTGGACGCTGGACTATGACGACGACGGGAACCTCGCGTCGATCACGCAGCCCGACTCGAAGTCCTGGCAATTCATTTACGAAAGCGAGGGGCCCCCGCACAACACCTCGAACGGTGGCGACCTCCACAACTTGACGCGCATCGTCGACCCAGACGGCGAGGTCTTTGCGGTCTTCTCTTACGACACAGTCGACCGCGCTATTCTGTCGAGCCGCGCAAACGGGGCCGGAAAGGTCACGGTGGGCTACGCCGGAACCACGGCCACCGTGACGAACACCCGGACCCCGGCGGGCACGGTCACCTACGACCTCACCCACGATGGGATGACGGGCGAGGAAACCTTCACGGTGACCGGAGACGCCTGTGGCACCTGCGGGGTCGGAAGCACAGAGAGCACGGAGAAGGACGCGAACGGGCGGGTCACGGCCCTGGTGAGCCGCGAGGGGCGCGAGACCGATTTCTCGAACTTCGACACCCGGGGCAATCCCCAAACCGTTGTCGAGGCGCCCGGAACCGCCCTCGCACGGACGACGCCCGTGACCTACCATCCCGTGCTCCGGACGCCCCTTTCGATCGAGCGCCCGAGCGTCGTGAATTTAAGCGGGGTGGCCTACACGATCTTCGACTACGAGCCGCCAGGCGGACCCAACTATAAGAACGACGCCACGGTCCTCGGCGACCCGACCCTGACGCCTGCGGACTTCAACGATCCGAACGAGATCGAGAGTCTCCTCCTCCGTCAGATTGAGATCGGCTGGACGCGGGACGCTTTAGGGGCGCTCGTCCACTTCGTGACGCTGACGAAATTCGGCTACAACGCCCAGAACCAGCTCGAGACCGTGGACGGTCCGCTTCCGGGCACCGGGGATCGCACGACCGTCGAGCACAACGATCCCCTCACGGCGGGGCGCGCGACCGCCGTCATTCAGCCGGTGGTCGGCACGACGCAATTGCCGCTCGCGAACTACAACGACTACTTTCTCATCCCCGGCCGCATCATCGACCCGAACGGGGTCGCCACCGACCTCAGCTACGACGCCTTCGGGCGGGTGACGAGCGTGACGGTGCCCGGGTTTCCGGGGAAGAAGACCGAGTACGTCTACGACGGCCTGGGGCGGGTGGACTACGTGAAACTCCCCCGGGGGAACTTCATCGATTACGCCTACGACGATGCGGGAAGGCTCACGGACATCACGCGCACTTCCACCACGCCGCCCGCCCCGCCGGCGCTGCCCCCGGGCGAGCGCGTGCACTATACGTACGACGACGAGGGGAACCTTCTCAAGACCGAGGTCTTCGACGCGGCGGGCGGCCTCTCGCGCATGCGGGACTTCGTCTACGACGCGCTGAACCGCCTAGAACAGGCCCAGCACCCCGTCATTGCGGGCGCGAACACCTCGTTTGAATACGACACCGACAACAACCGCACGAAGGTGCAGGTCTTCGACGGGGCTGTGACCCTCCAGCGCCAGAGCCGCTTCGCCTACGACGCCCTCTCGCGCCTGACGGAGGTGTTCCAGGCGACCGAGACCCAGCCCAGTCTTGTCGAGATCAACACCCAGTACGCCTACGACCGGAACGACAACCTGATCTCGGTGACCGACGCCCGGGGAAACACGACCGGCTACGCCTACGACGACCTGGGGAGGCTGCTCAAGGTCATCTCGCCCGACACGCAAGTGACTCGCTTCGAGTACGACGCGGCGGGCAACGTGCTGAAGAAGATCGAGACCGATCTCGCCGAGAACCCCGCCTCGGACGTCGAGACGCAGTACACCTACGACGCCGCGAGCCGGCTGACGCAACTCACCTTCCCTTCCGACCCCACGCAGAACGTCACCTACACCTACGACGCGCGCTCCGACGGCCCGCTGCCGCTGACCTACGGCAAGGGGCGGCTCGTGCAGATCTCGGACGCCTCGGGGACGACCTACTTCTCCTACGACGCGCGGGGTAATCTCGCCGGGGAGACCCGCGTGCAGGACGGCGTGACGCTCTCTCTCGCCTACACCTGGGACGAGAACGGCAATCTGCTGACCATGACGTACCCCTCGGGACGGGTCGCGAGCTACGCCTATGACCTGAACGACCGCGTCACCGATGTCGCGATGAACTACCAGGGGACGAACACGAGCCTGGCGTCGGGGCTCACCTACGATCCATTGGGCCCCCTGACGGGGCTCACCTACGGGAACGGCCTCGCCGAGACGCGGAGCTACGACGGGGGCGGGCAGCTCGATCTTCTCTCGGTGGCGCCCCCGACAGGTTCCCCGGTGCTCTCGCTCGATTACACGTTCGATGAGACGGGGAATATCACCACCATCACCGACACGCTCGATGCCGGGAAGAGCAAGACCTACGCCTACGACCGGCTCGACCGGCTGGATACGGCCACTATCGGGGGTCTGGGCGGGTTCGACTACGACTACGATGAT